>JBAXMT010000010.1:0-26555 GCA_037134135.1 Methylococcaceae bacterium
CTTGGGTATTTTTTAGAAACGCTTGCGCGGCTCTCACAGCCGAAAGACGTTCTTTCCCTTCCACCGAATCACCATCATCATCTTCACTGGCTACTTCGTACAGTGGGCAACCTAGCTGATGAGCAAGTAATTTAACGAGCTGGCTTTTACCCGTACCAGGTATGCCATAAATAAACACATTCACGCCTACGGTTTTATTTTCAACAGCCTGTTGCAGATAAGTCAGCAGCAAATCCAAATTTTTAAGATGCGGGTAATTAGCTAACGTCAAATGCGGTGGCGAACCTTGCACGATAACGTCCTTCAACCAATCAATTGGCGCACTGGCTTCTTCATCGAACAACCGTTCAGAAAAGCTGTGCGAAAGAATCGTTATCTTGTCGCTTAAATCGTTGTTTTTGTAATCCTTCTCGATATACATCAAACCTGTTTTCACCAACGTAGCATTCATCGCTAACGCCTTACGAAGTTCGCCCTGCGGAATGCCGAGTAAAACTGATAACGCATTAAACATTTTCAGCGGTGACAATTGGCGTCCCAACCAGCCACAACTTTCATTAAGCAAATCACTGTTATCCAGCAAGACCGCAAAACCAAATAACTGCACCTCCACATCGTTTAACCCGATTAACGCAGCTAATTTGTGCAAATTACGTTCTAACGTTTCAGGGAAACAGATTGTTGTTTGGTGACTTTCTTTTTGATAAGCGGCTACCAATTTTCTTTGCGCCTGCCTTGCATCGAAGGGTTCAAATTCGTCTGCGCCTGGTAAATCGAACAGTAACGCAACTTCATCGTTTGAGTAATCCTCTTTGCCTATGAACTGACGGTGACACTCCAACGGAACTAATAAACGCAGTAAAAAAGTCTCAACAACGGGACTAATTTCTGACACGTCTTTATGAATGTAATGTTTTCTTCTTGGTGGCATGGCTTTCCCCTAGTGAGTGATTTTTCCAAAAATGAAGCTATTCGCATGAGTTAATGATTCTTATTTCGATTTAAATTTAAATTTAACACAAATTTTCTGAATGTCAAATAAAAATATAATTAAATCAATCACTTATAATTTTACAGGTACAAATCGGGGGAGGAGATGAGCTGGTTTAATCAGAGCTATTTCGAGGAAATACAGAACGCAAGCTAGTACCGTGCATTCATCGTGGTAATGCCAGATAGCACGTTTATAGAGGGGAAGTGGATGAAAAAAAGATGGATAAGTTTCTTACCTTAAAGTTTTTTCATAGCGTTTGCTGCTCCTTAGGGTGCAACCTACCGTTTGAAAAACTCAAAATTATCGAAGTGACACAAGATAATTGGGAATGAAATGGGTGTGGCTGTTTGTGTGATGATCAATATCTTGTTGAATTTTAGTAAGTTGCTCTTTTAAAAACTGAATTGAATCTTTGAGTGATTGTTGAATTGACAATGGTGTATCTGTTGAATTTGCCTTTTCTAAACGATTATTTTCACGAATAAGGTCTTGTGCTATGTTTAAGCAACGCTTGCAACGTTCTCGCTTCTTGACTGGGTGGAATCCAAATTTCAGGCTGAACTAATGCACCATAACGTGCAAGGACAAAACTATCCATGTCGTCGGTTTTATTACGAATCGCAAGTCCAAAAGCAAAGTTTCGTACTTGTGCTGGTGTTCCGCGACAATTAACCTGACCGATTGGCGACAACTATCTTGACCGATCAACTGATATGTAAGACAAGGGTAAATTTCAACTTTTTGGAGTTTAACCGTTGCCTGGAAAACGTATCACTCAACGTCAAGAGAGTTTATATATGAGCAAACGTCAACAAGGACATAGCCAAGCCACCTCTGCCGCAAAAGCAGACATTTCAGAGCGTTCAGGTCGCAGGATTGAAAAAGGCGAGCGAAAATCGCTACCAACAGAACACAATTGGCGTACTCGCCAAGATCCGCTGGAAACAGTTTGGGGAAAAGAATTAGTCCCCTTATTGGAAAAGCAAGGCAGATTGACAGGTTTGACACTTTGGGAATATCTCGAAGATGAACATCCAGGGGAATTTCCCCCCAGCGTGTTAAGAACGTTGCAACGTCGAGTCAAACATTGGAAAGCAACACAAGGACCTGAGAAGGAAATTATTTTTCGTCAATCGGTACCAGCGGGACATCAAGGTTTATCCGACTTTAGCCATCCAAATACTGAAATCACGATAAAAGGTGAAGTGCTACATCATCTTTTGTATCAATTCCGTTTTGCTTACAGTGGCTGGCGTTATGTGCAAATCACGTTAGGTGGTGAAAGCTACTGTGCATTGGCAGATGGTTTGCAATCAGCCCTATTTTTGGCTGGAGGAAGTCCGATTGAACATCGGACAGATAGTTTAAGTGCCGCTTTTGTGAACCGCGTTGAAGAGCAAAAATTGACGGGATCCTACGATGCCTTATGTGAACATTATAATTTGCGTGCAACTCGTAACAATCGAGGAGTCAGTCACGAAAATGGTGCGATTGAATGCGCTCATGGTTCATTTAAACGCCGTTTGGAACAAGCCTTAAATCTCAGAGGTAGCACGGATTTTTCCAGTATTAAGGATTATCAGGCATTCTTGAATAAAATCACTGAACGCCTGAACAAACGCTGTAAAACTCGTTTTAAAGAAGAGCAATCCGCGTTACAAGCCTTGCCCGTTGAACGATTTATGGATTACAGCGAACTCAGCCTGAAAGTGACTCGTAGCAGCACCTTAGAAATCAAACGAGTTCTCTACACCGTGCCATCGCGGCTAATCGGTGAAAGGGTAAAAGTTCACGTTTATCACAATCGATTAGATATTTTTGTTGGTCAAACTTTAACGCTCAAATTGGAACGCATTTATCCCGTGGCAGGTAAAGATCGAGCAAGATGCGTCAATTATCGGCATCTTATTCACAGCTTATCGGCAAAGCCGCAGGCATTTCGTTTTTTGCAGTTCCGTGAGGAATTATTGCCCAACGACAATTACCGTCAATTATGGGAACACTGCAATCAACAGTTTGAATCGACCGAGGCTTGCAAATGGATAGTGGGCGTTTTGCGTATCGCAGCAGACCATGGTTGTGAAGAAAAGTTGGGCGATGAATTATCTACGTTAATTCACAATGATAAGCCGTTGCCTGCGCTGAAAGTTTTACAAGATCGTTATTTGGGTGATCAGCCCGTTCCGATTATTCCAGAACGCCAACAAGATTTGGCAAGTTATGACCATTTACTCCAAGGTAGTTGGCATCTTCGTGAGGAGGTGAGTCATGCCTGAAACCATTGATTCATTATTGAAGGAACTCAAATTGCCCGCTTTTGTGCATCATTACAAACGCCATCAAGCACAAGCTATTGAAAATGGGCATGGTCATATCCGTTATTTATCGGGGCTTTGCGAACAAGAAGTTGCCGATCGTTATCAAAAACGAGTTCAACGTTGGACTCGTGAAGCAGGATTACCACTAGGAAAATCTTTTGCTAATCTGAATTTAACAGAGCTTAAAACATCAGTGCAACAGCAACTGACTAATCTGAAAGAACGAACCGAATGGGTTCATCACGCTGTTGTGTATTGCTTATTGGACCTTCTGGTGTAGGCAAATCACATATCGCCGCTGCCATCGCCTGTCATTTGATTGAACACGATGTACGGGTGAAATGGTTTTCAGCGGTTGCTCTTGTTCAATCTCTACAACAGGCTAAACGTGATTTAAATTTGATGACTGCGATGACACGCTTAGACAAATATCAAATTTTAGTTATTGATGACATCGGTTACGTTAAAAAAAGTGATGCTGAAACACAAGTGTTATTTGAATTTATTGCCCACCGCTATGAAAGTGGGAGTTTGATTGTCACGTCCAATCAACCGTTTAGCCAATGGGATCAAATTTTCCCAGACACCATGATGACTGTGGCTGCTATTGATCGCATTATCCACCATGCCACCATTATTGAAATCGAAGGAGAAAGTTATCGTAAAAAACAGAGCCTAGAAAAGTAACCTATTTTTCCAACTAAAATCGGACAAGGTAATTGTCGTCAGTCGGACAAAGTAATTGACGCGGAACACAGAAACTCGTCGCCCCACAGGATCTTCACCTAATCTTCTCCAGCTTGGTAAAAAAGGAGATGGTATTCAGGTTCGAAAATGTTTTTTACCTAACAAAAAATTAGGGCATGACTTAATTTGTAGTTTGGATTGGGACGGCGAGGAACTCCGCATAATTGCAGATTTATCGGGCGATAAAGAGCTTTCCTCTTGTTACGTTGGCAACGACCTGAAAGACGTGCATTCTATCGTTGCAGCACAAATTAAGGGCTGTAGCTACGAAGAGTTTGTATCCGTTCGTAAAGGCACTCAGGGAGCAGAAAAAGCGAAGGAATATGACAACATTAGAAAGTCGGCAAAAAGTGTTGTGTTTGGTGGAAATTATGGAATTGGAGCTGCAAAAATTAGCTCGCCAACTTCATATCCCTGTTGATGATGCACGTTCATTTTTACAAGCTAAAAAGACCGCCTACTCAGGTATGGAACGTTGGAAAGAAGTTATGAAAGCTGATCTTCATAAAAAGGGCTACGTCAAAACGCTTTATGGCAGTCGAAAACATGTATTTCATCGTATGTCTGAAAAAGACAGGCTCCACAGTATAGAGCGATCGTCTGTGAACTACTTAGTTCAAGGACTTGCAGCCGATTATCTAAAAGTCGTATTATCCAACCTCTGGAAGAAACGTACATTTCAACGCCACAATGCAAATTTTATGTGTCCCTTATACGACGAAATTATTTTTTCTTGTCATCGTTCCCAAGCAGTTTCCTTAATCCAGGAAGTTTATGCTGAAATGACCGTAGGTATTCCTGGCATCGACATTCCAATGCTTGCCAACCCCGCCCTTGGTGGAAATTTTGCCGATCAGGTGGAAATTTTAGCTGATTGCAATCAGCTGTTGACTGCAGAGTTGATTGAAACTGCTATTAACAAAGCTCTGAACACATCGACTGTTTGACGATGTAGCTGCGGCAGCCTGAGCAATCGTACTAACGTCAATGTTGTCCCAAACTTGCTGTTTGTACGGTTTTCGGGATGTCGTCATCTCTATCCCCTAAAATCCAAATGCCGCAAGTGCTTCTTTTGCACTCGGGTCTGATAAATCAATGATTGTTTCATTTGCGTTGCTACCACCAGCGTCATCCGCATACTTCCCTCCAAAACTATACATCGAGGCTTCAAGAGAAATTAAAGATCGTTGACTATCACAAGCTGATTTTACTTTTATAGCCTCTTGAACAAGAAGAAAATCTTCTTCCCAATAATACTTCAAAGCCCTCTCTATATCGTAATCAGCAAGATATAGACATGACTCTGTCGCCGACAAACTTCCCATACATTCCGCAAAGCTGGTGCCGAAGGACTTACTTTGTTAACGCAACAGTGTCATCACTGACTGTCCGCTTTGATTTGCCTGAGCTAACATCGCAGTTCCTGCTTGCTGAAGTAAATCTAAATTAAAATCTGTATCAGCCAACGCAGTTACACCAGTTAATTTAATTTCAAATTCAGGTGTTATATCGCCACTTACATTTCCTTGTACAACAGCATAATAGGAACCCACAGAGCCATAGAAGGACCAATGAATTTGATTTATAGCGTCAAATGCTGACGTTGCTTTTGATATAAAGGTACCTGTAATTAGTCCTGATAAATCAATTTTGTCACCCTCACTATGGTTGAAATCTGTAATCACATCACGGCGTGTTGCGATTCCCATATCTGTTAATGCTTCAAACATGAAAGTGTCGGCTTCGGTCCCACTTGTTAAAGTATCAACGCCAACGCCACCAATCAAAGTGTCACTTCCTACTCCTCCGAGTAAAATATCATTGCCATTTTTACCTCTCAATACATCGTTACCAGCTCCACCATTTAAAGTATTTACAGCATCGTTCCCCATGATAATATTCGCGTCACTATTACCTGTTCCAGAAATAGTCGCTAACCCCATTAAATTCAAGTTTTCAATATTTTCAGGCAGCGTATAAGTCGTGATTGATTGAACAGTATCTATTCCTTGTCCAGAAACTTCAGAAACAACATCCGTCATACGATCAATGATATACAAATCATCGCCGTCACCTCCAATAAGTATATCAGTGCCTGCGCCACCGTCTAATATGTTGTTGCCGTCGTTACCAGTGATTACGTTTGCTAAATTATTACCTTTACCAGAAGCATTAAGTATTCCTATAAGCGTGAGGTTTTCAACATTCTTTGGCAGCGTAAAATTCACATAACTTTGAACTGCATCTGCTGTACCACCAACGTTGGTTTCACCCATAACTTGTGTTGAAACGCTATGAACGATATAAATATCGTTGCCCTTTCCACCTGACAACGTATCAGCCACAATATCTCCAATAGTTGGCATAGAAGGTACCAAACCACCATCATCAAGCGTATTATCAGCATCGTTACCATGAAGCCAATTCTTGCCAACATTTCCTGTCCCGTTAATAACAGCATTTCCATCGAGATATAAATTTTCAACATTTGCAGAAAGCGTATAAGAAACGGTTGAATGAACAGTATCAAATCCTTCCGCTGGGTTTTCAACAACAACATTAGCGGCATCATTGATGGTGTAAATATCGTCACCCAAACCACCTGATAAGGTGTCAGAGCCAGTGCTACCAACAATTGTGTCATTTCCCGTTGTACCAGAATAAAAATCTGTACCATCGGGGATAAATAAATTAACGGCAGAAAACGTACTTTGAGGCGACAAAAAATTACTGTCTGAATTGAGAAACGATTTTGCAATCAACGACCTCGTTCCGTTATAACCATTTCCAACCGTTACTTCAAAATCAACTGTTTGAATACCCGACAAATCGGTACTAATTACAGGTGTAAATTTATTTGTAACGTCGGTTTTACCGTCAAACAATCTGACTTGAGTACCATTTTCAGTTTGAACCTTAATGGTTGCAACTTCAGGTTCAACACCTATTGCAGCAACTTTGCCATCTATTGGAATGACACTAATGATTTGAGTCTTACCTTCAACTAAAAAATTCAAATTTTGGTAACTGCTCATACCAAAACTATCTGTTGCTTCTATTTGGTAAGAAAAGTAAATCTGATCGCCAGTTAAAAGACTTTCAAAGGCAGGGATATTGGCGACATCAAATGACCAATTAACATCGGTTGCAGTACTAAATGTTGCATTTGGATTAACAGATAATGTGAGAAAATTAAGTGCCTGTGTGTAACCAAAGTCAGCTTGGTCATTAAGTAAATTGACCAATGCCTCAACATTTCCATTATTAGATGGATCAAATACATTTGGAAAGATTTGAATTCCCACATTTACAACATTAACAGAAACCGAATCGCCACTAGTTGTAAAATCAACATCATCAATAGGGATACTACCTGCTGATGCAAGTATTGGTGCTTCAGGAAGAGAAACACTAAAATCTGACCCCACTAACATTAAATCGGGTGTGTTTCCAATAACACCATTTGTGAATCTTACAGTTGAGTTTGAAGCTGTACCTGTTGAGTATCCATAATTTGGATCTACGAAAAGAAAAGCAAGCTTTGCTGTTCTCTTGTAAAGTGTTACATCTGCAATCTCATCTGCGAAAATGCTAGCAACCTCGTCCGCTGTAGCATTATCCATTGCATAAACTGTAAAACCACCAATCGAAAAAGAACTACCTTTTGTAAGAGGCAAAAACGTAATATCAGCAATTTCAGGTGTAACCGCAGTACCTTGTGTAATTGCAATGTTCGATATAGGTAACAAACCAATCGTTGGAGCATGTGGCGGAACAATAACGTTAACACTTACAGATGCCGAATTACTTAAATTAGTACCATCAGTGGCTTGATAATCAAACGTTGCTATTCCAGAAAAGTCAGCCGTTGGCGTAAATGTAACCGAACCATCAGTATTTAAAATTGCCGTACCACCCGTTGCGTTCGTAACCGAGCTAATAGCAATCGATGGAGGACTACTAAGTTCGATAATACCATAACCACCGCTATCCGAATCACTATAGAGATCATTCCATGTTCCATCAGAATACATGTGAGCATAGTTTTCCCAACCCCAATTATTAGGCTCACCATAATGCCAATTTGTGTAAGTTGACGAATCACCACTAATCCATTTGAAATCATTTTCAACGTCTTGATCAGTATAACCAATCCACAAAGTTGAACTATTAGCACTCGCTCCAAATGTTTGGGTAAGCCAATTTTGTTCATTTGCATCATTGATCGTAACCAAATGACCACCAAAACTTTGCGCTTCAATCTCTGCATTTTGCCAGCCCGACGCATTGCTTAAACAATAGTAATGTCCGTCATAAGAATAAACATTGTGATTCGCGTAAAGGTTGGGGGTATCAAAATCCGTATCATTGTTTAAAAGTTGCCCTGCATCGAAAGTAAAAGTAATGGACGTACCTTGCAAAGCAATTAAGTTGTCTGGGTTGGCTCTTAGACCAATGCCAGTGCCATTTAGGTTTTTTTGCCCATTGATACTACCTAAATTGGTATTAATTACCAGTGCCAACGTATCCGTATATTGAATTTGTGCAAGCTGATTAATAGCTGATTCCGATTCAATTGTCCCCGTTGAAACCTCTAAATCCCAATCACCGCCAAAACCTGTTAGATTATTAGATGCTGCAACATCTGCACCTGTTAGATTTGCAAGTTGAGTGATAAAACCTAAGCCAGATTCATCTTGAACTACATTGCAACCATAAAGCAAAATATCACCCGTTACCGAAAGTGACGAGCCAATTAGTTTCAGGGCTACGCTGTAACTACTTAAATTTGAGTTATTAAGTGTAGTTTCGCCAATAGCAATTGAACCGTTACTACCATGAGAGAGAATTTGAATTGACCTTAAATCACTTCGACCTTGCAGTATTGAAGTAATCTGTAAAATGCCATCTTGGTTTGAGTTTAATACATGAACTTCAACGTTGCTAACAAGTCCAATAAGTAGGCTTTCGTAATTACTAACGCTTATATCTACAAATAAAATGGTAGGCTGACAGTAATCGTTTGACATATTTATAAAATTTAGCGATGAAAACTCGCCTTAGTATAACAAAATGATTAAGGCTGACTCGACTCGGAGTTAAAAAAACTCATGCCTTATGACTTAGGCTGTACCGAATCTCTTTAATACAGTCTTGCAATACACGAATGGCATCGGTTCCTGACAATCCCCCAACATCAGACAAAACAGCCTGCTTAAATACGTCAAAATCTTCAAGTGGAAGTAATTTAGGTTCAGCCGTAGTTATGACTACTTCGGTTGTAAGACCTTTTTCTAACTGAATTTGCCTTTTGATTTCAGCGACAGATAAATTTTTGTTTAGCGCATATTCATAAACTTTTTCTGCAACACCTTCATTACTTGGGCGACTTATTTCATAAGCAGAAGTGAGTGAAATACCAGACATTTTACGATTTTGAAAAAATCTAGCTAAATTCATGAATAAATTTCTATTTTGAAAACTGTCATCGGATAATCCGATATTGACAACCCAATTTCCGAATTCTTGATTAGAAGAAAATCTGTTTCTTGCTTCTAACAAAATCAAGCCTTTCATCATTTGAGATTGTCTATCAATATCCTTATAACGATCTGCTAATTGTTCGAGTGTCAAATCAGCCAAAGTAAATTTATCAACTTGATTCAAAAAATCTTCTTCCAATGTTCTAACTTGATTGGCATTCCTTATTTGCTTTGACTCTCGTTTTCTAACCATAAAAAATTTCCTTTAACATACTTTCAATTTCAATTTTTGCCTTATCGTTATCTGTTTCAATAACACCTAATCCTAAGCTGATAGCATCCCTATAGGCTTTTCTTTCATGAATTATAGAATTTAATAATTTAATTTCAGGATAATCCACTAATGTATTTTGAGTATCTTGAATTTCTGTAATACTGGGATTTGTAGGGGCGCGAGTTATAACACAATATGATCTTAATTTTTCATTTATCTCGGCTGCTCTATTGATAATATCTATCATCATTGGAATTGTATCTATATCTGGCTGTGATGGTTGACAAGGAATTATTAAAATATCGGCAACCAATAGTCCAGAACGTAATTCAACGGCATCACCACCATGACAATCTACAACGACATAATCATATCTGCTATCCAAATCTTGTAACGTTTTTTTGATATTTTCATATTTTTGAACGCAAACCAATTGGGTATTGTTTGTGTGTTCTCTATCGTCTGCCCAATTAGAGCTTGTTCCTTGTCTGTCTGCATCGACTAAAACAACATCTTTTTTTTGCACTGCAAGGTTTGTTGCAATGTTCGTTGCAATTGTAGATTTTCCAACACCACCTTTTTTAGAACCAACTAAAATTATCATAATTTTCCCCCTCAACAGAAACGTCATTTTAATCACTTACAGAATATCGGTGATATTTTTATTAAAAGACGTGGTAAAATTTGGACACAAAAAAACCGCTGACAAATTAAAGTTAGCGGTATTTTCATAGCTTTGCAGCTGTATTCATCGTACTTTGAGAAATTCTTGGCGGGACTATCAAAGCACATTTTTTAAAGCATCACAGGAACTACACCATGATTCTGTAGTTGATTTTACCATAAGGGAAATATAAAAAAACATTTTAGAGTGCAAACTCTATACATTTTTTACGTAGCCCCCCAGACGAAACAATCGTCAAAGGTAAATTAAACGAATCATCCTGTAGTCATGGAGAACCCCATGATTCACAACATCTTAACCGCTAACCGTCAAACCCTTTCAGACCTCGCCGATTCATGCGGCATCAACTGGTCAGAACTATCTAACTCCATCACCTTTGATGGACGAAAAATAACGCACAACCGCATCGTAATCAGTAAATCCTATCGCGGCAAGTGCTTCGCTGTCGGTCACAAATGGACTGCAAAAGACGGCAACGAGTACCCAACTATCGTGTTTTATACCAATAAACACGGCGGTCAAACCGAAGTATTTGATGGCTATAAAGAGTTCATGTCACAACGTGGTTACTCGGATCAATACATTCAAAGTCAAGCCAAACCGAAGGACATTTCAATAACAAAAGCCCCCATTCAAGCACTTGAACAGTGGCAAATAACCGCACTCACTGCGGCAAATTTAGCTTGGGATACCGCAAAAACCGAAAATGTTGCGTCTCATCCTTACGTTATTTCTAAAAAATTAAATGTTGAAGGCTTAGAAATTAGACGAGGAAATGGGAGATTTGGTGACTGCTTAATGGTTCAAGTTTTTAATATCGCAGGCAATGTTTCAGGTTATCAGCAAATTTACGCGCAAAACATACCGAATAAACACACTAATAAGCATTTCATTGGACAAGTCGGTGGGGGATTTGTTGTCATCGGCGATCGCAAAAAAATTCAGCACGGTGCATGGGTTACTGAAGGGGTGGCAACTGGATTAAGCATTTATCACGCAGAAGGGGATGGTAAAGATACTCTAAGAAATAAACACAAGATGCCTGTCATCTGCTGTTTATCGGCTGGAAATATGCAAAATGTCACACGCTCTTTTACTGAGTTGGGCAATGCCGATTTACGAATTTGTGCAGACAACGACAATACGGGAATTTATACCGCTATTCAGTGCGCCACAATTACAGGGTCAAAAGGCTATTACTGTCCTGAACAGCTCGGACAAAAGTGTGACTTCAACGACACGTTAAATTTCAAGTTAGTTGGCATCGGTCATACGAAAGCTGAACAAATTCAACAATTGATGCGAGTCGCATCTGTTTCTAACTTAAAAAAGTTAGGTGATAGATTAGCGTTCGCTATGGCAAAACAAGTGCCTTACTTATTCAGCGAAGAAGAAGCCACTCAGATAGTGCTTGATGCTCTGAATGCACGTCAATTTGACGGCAAATGCAACCCCGCGCAGATTATCAAACACTCTGTTTCAGAGCGTCGGGAGATTATTCGCAAACGCAACAACATTACTGATTTTACTGGGCTTAATCGCATTAAAATCGATGTGTTACCAGATAGCATCAGTCGTGAAATCAATGAAGCCATTCGCCGCAAGCTAATTAACATTGATAACCCTGCTATTATCTTTGATCCCCGCAGTTTAGGCGCAGGTAAAACCGAATTATTGGAACTGATGCGCGAATTCTTAAGCAATGAAAAAATTGCTGTGATTATTCATCGTGTTGCTTTGTCTTATGACCTCTCCACGCGCCTTGACACTGACCATTACAAAGAAGAAGAACCGAGTGGCTACATTCGTCATTTAACGATTACCGCAAACTCCTTGCCTAAATTTTCGATTGCCGAAAACGGATTTAAAATTCTGTTCATCGACGAAGCACGTCAGGTGTTAGATCACTTGATTCGTGGCACAGTGACCAATAGACAAGCAGCTTTTGATGAATTTGTAGCGGCTGTTGAAGCGGCTGATTTTATTATTTGCTCGGATGCCGACATGAATGATGCGACCGTAGCTTTCTTCAAAAAACATGCAAATGGCAAGAAATTACACGTTATTGATGCACCAGCGGGCAACAACAATAAAACGTTGCACATGGTGGATAACCACGCCACCAACTTTGTAAATATCAGCGAAGCTCTCAATGAGAATCAAAATTTATTTGTGGGTTGCACATCTAAAGACAAAGCAATTGAAGCACACGCTTTTGCACTACAAAATGCGATTGGCTTCACTGAAGACGATTTGTTGCTTATTCATTCTGAAAACAAAGAAGATTTAAAACAAGCGGCATTTCTCAAAAATCCGAACGCAGAAGCCATAAAATATCGGGGTGTATTTCACAGTCCCACTATAGGTTCGGGTGTATCGATTACTACGCCCCATTTCATCAGTAATTATTTCTTGAATAGCGGCAACCTACCCGAAAATGAATGCTTACAAATGACTGCACGAAATCGATGTGCGACCAATATCTTCGTAAGTTGTAGTGATCAAAAGAACATAATGTTAATGACCGATATTGCCTTAATGACCGAAGGCGAAGGTAAAAAAGAAGAATCTTATTTAGGGGCGTTTAATGGTGTAGGGTTCGCGCCGAATGAATTGGGATTACTACGAATTGAGTTAAATGCGGTTAATAATCACGCTCTCAATGACTACGCCAATAACTTCTATTTGCTTGCCGAAATTAATGGCTACACCATTAACAGAACCCCTTTTGATTCGAGTACCACTATGACCACAGAAATTATTGAATCAAAAACGAAGAATTTGGGTAAAAAAATCAAAGAAGCAACTTGTGAGCGAATTCAGAAAGCAGACGTTAACGCGACTAAAAAATTATCGAAACACAAACAAACTGAACGTGACCAACTGGACAAATTAGCGACGATTAACATGGCAGGGACTTCTGAAATTGATACTGATGATATTTATCGATTTAAGTTTAAAAATGTCTTACCCGTGTTACTTAATCACGAAAATTTATTTTCTTCTAAATCGTCACGTTCCGCGTGGGATAAAATGAATAGTGAAACGCAAGATAAAGCGATTTCTAAATCTTCGCTTCACAAACTCGGTCATGCCGTCCTTATCAAGAGAATTGCTGCGCCTACCATCAAGAATAAAACTCGCCAAAAACTCTGGTTGGATTTAGTTGCAAAAGCAGATTCAGTTCGAGCGATGCAAGCGGTGAACCAACGATTAAGTAAAGCACGATTAGATGCTCGCCAAGCTGCAAAATTATGTCGTTATCTCAAAGAGAATTCTGCTGAAATTGCGGCAAATGGATTGGGCAATTATAACCGTGAGTTCCAACGTCCCATGCAAATTTTAGGCAGTTTCATTCAGCACTTTGGTTATGAAAATATTGAAGTGTTTAAAAGCAACGCTAAACATCTTTATGCCTTACAACCCGTCGATTATATCGAAAAATATGCGGCGAATCGCGGGGCAGTAATGCAGATTATTTCTTAAAAAAACCAGCGGATTACTGCCCCATGAAAACTAATAAAACGAAAAATTAGGCTGCAGGAAACATATTTCTTTTGGTTCAAAAACCATCCCGAATGGTTGCTTTAAACCATATTTAAATTTATATAGCGTTATATTTATTTAAAAAACATTATTATTCAATTGGTTGGATTTTAAAAAATGTGTGGCACGTTAATCGCTTAAACAAGGAGGTAACTTTACTATTTTTGTTTGAATGAAACGAGGTTTTTATGAGTGATGCAACATCACTTTTACCAGCAACAGGTTTAGCGGGTTTAAAAGTACATTGGCGCGGTGATTTACTTTCAGGTTTTTTGGTTTTCTTAATCGCCTTACCATTGTGTTTAGGTATTTCGATGGCTTCAGGCTTCCCACCATCTGCAGGCATTATCACCGCGATTATTGGTGGCATGGTGGTTTCACGTTGTAATGGTTCATTTATCACAATCAATGGACCTGCCGCAGGTTTAATTGTTGTTGTTTATGATGCCGTTCAAGGTCTTGGTGAAGGCGAGGCAATGGTTGGTTATCGCTATGCACTCGCTGCAATCGTAGTCGCAAGTGTGCTTCAAATTCTACTCGGCGTTTTCAAAGCAGGTCGTTTAAGTTCATTCTTTCCAGCCTCTGTTGTTCATGGAATGCTTGCCGCCATCGGCATCATTATCATGGCAAAACAAATTCATGTCGTTTTAGGTGTAACGCCAGAAAAAGGCAGTTTGATTTCAACGATTGCCCAAATTCCACATAGTTTTGCAAATCTCAATCTTGAAATTGCGATTATTGGTTTTTCAGGCTTGGTGATTTTAATTATTTGGTCATTGATTCAAGACAAAACCCTAAAAATGATTCCAGCGCCACTGATTGTGGTGTTAATGGGAATGTTCTTTTCGCATTATTTTGATTTGGAACATCAGCATATTTATCTGTTTTACCCTGATCACCCCTATATGCAACCTGAACATCTGGATTCAGATGAAGTGGGTCCAAAATTCTTAGTCGCCATTTCCGAAAATTTTACATCAAGTTTTTATTTCCCTGATTTTGGTAAATTTTTCACGTTGGATTTTTGGGAAGCGGTTGTTGCAATTGCTTTAGTTGGTAGTTTGGAAAGTTTATTAAGCGCGATGGCGGTGGATAAATTAGACCCTTACAAACGTCATTCAAATTTAAACAAAGATTTAACCGCTGTCGGTGTGGGTAATTTGGTTGCAGGTTCAATCGGTGGTTTGCCGATGATTGCAGAAATTGTGCGGAGTTCTGCAAACGTGAACAACGGTGCAAAAACGCAATGGGCTAACTTCTTTCATGGCACGTTTTTATTGATTTTCGTCGTATTTTTCCCGCATTTAATTCATAGCATTCCACTTGCCGCGCTTGCCTCATTATTGGTTTTTACTGGTTTTCGGTTAGCGTCACCGCGCGAATTTGCTCATGTTATGGGCATTGGCAAAGAACAATTATTTATTTTCATTGCCACCATCATTGGCGTGATTGCAACCGATTTACTCATCGGTGTGGCAATTGGAATTTTAGTTGAGCTGATTATTTATGTGATGCTTGGCGCAAAATTTAACAATTTATTCAAAATCCATTTCACCCAAACTGTTCAAGCGAATGGTTCGATTTTAATCAACATTCAAGACGCGGCGATTTTCTCGAATTTCTTAAAGTTAAAAGAAGCGTTGGCACAAATCGAAGAAGGTAAAACGCTAATTTTTGAAAAAAGCGGTGTGACCTTAATCGACCATACAGTGATGGAGTTTTTCCACGAATTTCAACATGACTACGAATCGCGTGGTGGACGTTGCGAAATTCAAGGTTTGGAAGAACATGAAGCCTTTTCAGCACATCCGTTAGCAGCCCGTCGGATTAAATCGTAATTTCACAATCCATTGGGGAATCCCATGATTTTACATTTGGCTTACAGTGCCATATTACTAAGTTTAGCCTCAGCAGTATTTGCGTTATTGCAATCAAGATTTAAAGCGATTGTTTTTGCGTTGTTAGGTTTATCTGGTGCGTCAGCAATCGCGGCTGGAATTGGCGAATTGATTGACCAAACTGTGCATATCGACAAAATCCCTTTAGGTTTGCCTTGGCAAGCGTGGCACATTCGCTTTGATGGTTTATCTGCCTTTTTCTTTTTGATTATAGGCATTGCGGTGTTTGTGGTGAGTTTTTACGCACCAAATTACACCCGAAATGAACAAAAAGACCCACAAAGTTTTGCAGCGTTAAGTTTATTCACAGGGCTTTTTATTGCAGGCATGATGCTGGTCTTACTTGCAGACGATGCGTTCATGTTCATGATTGCATGGGAGTTGATGTCAGTAGCGAGTTATTTTTTAGTTGCATTTCAACATGAAAACTCAGCCAATCGCAGAGCCGCGTTTTTATATTTGCTCATGGCAGAAGTCGGCGCGTTGCTAATTATTTTGGCATTCGGCGTAGTGGCAAGTTTTGCAGATGGATTCACGTTTGATGCGTTGCGTATTTCAACGATTCCAACCACTTGGATGAGCATTGCGTTTGTGTTGGCGTTGATGGGCTTTGGTATGAAGGCGGGTTTAGTGCCAATTCATGTTTGGTTGCCTGAAGCACATCCTGTTGCGCCGTCACATATTTCAGCATTGATGAGCGGTGTAATGCTCAAAGTCGCGTTATACGGTTTGATTCGTTTTTGCTTTGATTTGTTGCCTGAAGTGCATTGGCAATGGGGTGTAGTTTTACTAATTGTCGGCACATTGTCAGCATTAAGCGGAATTTTATACGCCATGATGCAACAAAATTTAAAACGTCTACTCGCTTACAGCTCCGTTGAAAATATCGGCATCATCGTGATGGTGTTGGGTTTAAGCATGATTTTCTTAGCTAATAATCATAAAGAACTCGCCGCATTAGGATTGGTCGCTGCGTTGTTTCATGCTTTCAATCACGCGCTGTTTAAAAATTTACTCTTTTTAGGTGCGGGGATGATTCATCATCAAACCCACGAGTTAAACATTGATATGCTTGGCGGTTTGATTAAACGAATGCCTGAAACCAGTCTTTTATTTTTAATTGGTTGCATGAGTATTTCCTCATTACCACTGTTTAATGGTTTTGTTTCAGAATGGCTTGCGTTTCAAACGGCGTTACAAGTTGATGTTTTAAATAACGGCGTTTTACGAAGCATGATTCCTGTTTCAGCGGCGGCGTTGGCTTTAACAGCGGCACTTGCGGCGGCTTGCTTTGTGAAAGTATTTGGATTGATTTTCTTAGGCGTACCACGTTCACGTCATGCTGAAAAAGCCAAAGAAATCGATAGTTTCAGCATGATGATTGCGCCTGTTATTTTAGCGACGTTGTGTTTTTTCTTCGGCATTTTTCCTAGCGTGATTTTGGATTTGTTGAACGGCGTGACCAGTCACATTATCGATGCCACGTTGCCAAAAACCTCCGTTTTAACGCCACTTTGGCTTGCGCCAGTTTCAATGCAACAAGCGTCTTATTCGCCACTTTTAATTTTGGTTAGCGCGTTAATTACCGCGTTAGCTTTATTTTTCTTTTTGCACGGCAAAGGCACACCAAAAGCGCGAATTGCCCCGACGTGGGATTGCGGTTTTGGTGCGTTATCACCACGAATGCAATATACCTCCAGCGCATTCACCATGCCGTTACGACGAATTTTTGCAACGGTATTTTTGATTGATGAAAAAGTCGAAAAAACCATGCGCGAAAATACCAAACTCAACGTTGCTGACGTGCGTTATTCGCTTCACATCCAAGACCATAGTTGGGTTCATGCTTATCAGCCGATTGAACACGGCGTAAATCGCGTGGCTAAACAAGTCGGGCGAATTCAAACAGGTAATATCCGAACCTACATTGGTTATTCGCTTGCAACGTTAATTCTTCTACTTTGGGTGGTGAGCTTATGAACTGGGCAATCGCTATTTTACAAACGGTTTTATTCGTCATGCTTGCGCCATTGCTGGCGGGGTTTCTCAAATTTTGTAAATGTCGATTGCAAAACCGACGTGCGCCGTCATTTTTACAACCGTATCGGGATTTGCTCAAATTAACGTGCAAACAACCTGTAATTTCAGAAGATGCGTCATGGTTATTTTGTGTCGCACCGTACATTATTTTTACAATGATGATTTTGGCTGCAACAGTGATTCCGTTAATTGCTGTCGATATGCCAACGTCTGAAAGTGCCGACGTAATCGTATTGGTGGGATTTTTTGCTTTTGCTCGATTCTTTTTAGCGTTAGCGGGGTTAGATATTGGTACGGCTTTTGGCGGCATGGGTTCGTCACGCGAAATGACCATTTCATCACTCGCAGAACCTGCCATGTTGATGGCGGTTTTCACCATTACGATGACGGCATCAAACACAGATTTGTCGGGCGCAATTTTGCATATTTTGCACAGCGGTTCGACCTTGCATCCGTCATTTGTGTTTGCGTTGTTTGCGCTGATTTTAGTGGCAGTTGCTGAAACTGGGAGAATTCCTGTTGATAATCCCACCACGCATTTAGAACTGACCATGATTCACGAAGCGATGATTTTGGAATACAGCGGGCGGCATTTAGCGTTAATCGAATGGGCAAGCCAATTGAAATTGATGCTTTACGGTGTGTTAATTGCGAACTTGTTTTTTCCTTGGGGAATCGCGCAAAGTTTCACCGTTAGCGCATTGAGTTTTGGGTTAGTCGTGTTGGTTTTAAAACTTGTTGTCCTTTCTGTTTTTCTCGCCTTAGCTGAAACCGCTGTTGCCAAAATGCGTTTATTCCGAGTGCAAGAATACTTGGGATTCGCCTATTTATTAGGATTACTGGGAATGCTCAGTCACATCATTTTGGAGTCCACACGATGAACATTGAAACACAGGATTTTTACACGCAAGCCATTTTGTCGATGTCAGCGTTGGTGGGATTGATGTCATTTTTGATGCTAGGGCAAGGACGTTTGCCACGCTTGATTTTTGTTTTTGCGATGCAAGGAATGTTGTTTACGTTGACCGCGATTTTAGCGGCGAATGAATTGCACAGTCCGCATTTGTATATTTCGGCGTTCCTGACGTTCGCGCTTAAAGTGGTTTTTATTCCATCGATGTTACAAAAACAAGTGTTTGCTATGAACATTCACCGTGACGTTGAAGCATTGAAAAATAATACCGCTGTGATGTTAAGCGGTGCGAGTTTGATGATTTTTAGTTATTACGTTCTTCAACCGATTATTCACACTTCCTCAATGATTATGTTGAATGCGTTGGTGGTAAGTTTATCAGTGGTTTTATTAGGATTGTTGTTGATGATTTCTCATCGTCAAGCTGTTGCACACGTTGTGGGTTTTATGTCGATTGAAAACGGCTTATTTTTCGCAGCGATGGTCGCAACGGACGGAATGCCAATGGTTGTAGAACTTGGTGTGGCGTTTGACGTGTTAGTTGCAGCGGTTTTATTCGGCATTTTCTTTTTTCACATTCGCACCAGCATTGATTCACTTGATGTCGATATGATGAACAAATTACACGAGGTGGAAAGATGATTGCGGTTTATTTACTGTTATTCCTCTCTGTAGCGGGAATTGCCTTTTTCGCATTGACGGGGCATCACAAAGATATTGGCAAACTCAATACTTACATTAACGCGGTGAGTTTAGGAATTACGATTTGGCTTGCGACAACCGTTTTTCAACACGGAACAATTTTGTCCGAAAGCAAAGCATTTTTGATTGATTCGTTTAATGTGTATTTGATTGTGTTGACAGCGTTTGTTGGTTTTACAACTTCTTTATTTTCTGCACCGTATATGGCGCATGAAATCGAACTCGGCAAACTCACTGAATCACGTTTAAAACTTTATTACTCGATGTATCAAGGTTTTATGCTGGCGATGTATTTGGTTTTGACAACCAACAATATGGGCATTATGTGGGTAGCAATGGAGGGTGCGACGCTGGCAACTGTATTACTCGTGAGTTTATATCGCACACCAGAATCGATTGAAGCCGCGTGGAAGTATTTTATTTTGTGTGGTGTGGGTATCGCACAAGCGTTGTTCGGTACGATTTTGCTTTATTACGCCGCAGAAAAATTAGGGAATCCAGAAAATGCCTTGCTTTGGTCTGTATTGCATGAAGAAGCTACGCAATTAAATCCTGATATTTTGGAAATTTCATTCGTATTTTTGCTGATTGGTTATGGAACAAAAATCGGTTTAGTGCCTTTGCATAATTGGTTACCAGACGCGCATTCAGAGGGACCAACGCCAATGTCGGCGGTTTTGTCTGGCTTACTTTTGAATGACGCGCTTTATGCTGTAGTGCGAAATAAAATGCTTGTTGATGGTGCAACCCAAACGCACATTGCAGGTTATTTGATGATGGGATTCGGACTGGTTTCATTTTTAGTCGCGGCGTTATTTCTGCATCGGCAAAAAGATATTAAACGCTTATTCAGTTATTCCTCAATTGAACACATGGGACTGATGACGTTTGCATTTGGCATGGGTGGCGCGTTGGCAACTTTTGCCGCGTTATTACACATGACGGTTCATTCACTTGTGAAATCGGCTATTTTCGTCACCGTTGGACACGCCGCGCAAATCGCTGGCACGCAAAAAATGGCACAAATTCGCGGCTTGATTAAAACACAGCCGAAAGTCGGTTGGGGATTGTTAATCGGCACGGTAGCTATCGCAGGTTTTCCACCATTTGGCGTTTTCACTAGCGAGTTTTTAGTTTTACTCGCCACGATGCGCGAATATCCTTGGCTTACGCCATTTTTATTGCTCGGAATCGGGATTGCGTTTGCAGGATTGTTTCGCCACATTCAACCGATGGTCTACGGTGAAAAACCCGAAGGTCAAAGTGCGATTAAAGCCAATTTGATTCCAGTGATGGTTCATTTGGGATTGGCGTTGTGGTTAGGTTTAGCGATTCCTAGCTTTTTAAGCGATTGGTTTAGTCAGGCGACATTATTGATTTCAGGGAGTGCGTTATGAATTTCCACATAGATTTTTTAACGCAATTGAATGAAGCGGATATTTTTGTTAAATCAGAAGACATCTCGCCAAGCCTTGAATTATGGCAAATCGACGATAACCATTGGCAGCATTTCGCCAAAATTGCCTCCGAAAACAAATTCCGTTGGGCGGCGGGTTGGGCTGAACAAGTTGATGACCAATTTTATGTTTATGCGTGTTTTGAAAAATCGAGCAATTACATTTTATTACGCGCCACCGTCAACGCTTCAAAACCCGAATTGCCATCACAAGCTACGGTTTATGCTGCGGCAAATCGTTCTGAACGTCACACGCACGATATGTTTGGCATCGAGTTTCTGAATCACCCCGACCCACGTTGTTGGACTCGCCATAAAGCATGGGGCAAACGTGATTATCCCTTGCGTCATGATTTCCCCGTTCAAGGTTCACCTGCTGAAATTACGCCACCCGACACGGATTATCATTTCATTCAATCGCACGGCGTGGGCGTTTATGAAATTCCTGTTGGACCCGTTCACGCGGGCATTATTGAACCTGGACATTTTCGTTTTCAAGCGGTGGGCGAGCTGATTTTGAATTTAGAAGAACGGCTCGGCTACGTTCACAAAGGCACCGAAAAAATCGCTGAAGGTCGCACCCCAGAAGGTTTGGCAAAATTAGCGGGACGAGTTTCGGGTGATACTTGCGTTTCTCACGCTTGGGCGGCTTGCATGGCAATGGAACAAGCGGCAAGCGTTGAAATTCCACCACGCGCGGCGTTGATTCGGGGAATTTTTGCCGAACGCGAACGCATTTCCAATCATCTTGGTGACATCGGCGCGATTTGTAATGACGTGGCATTTACGTTTGCGTTTATGCAAATGATGCGATTAAAAGAATTGTGGTGTCGAACCAATTACGACTTATTCGGACATCGTTCGTTGATGGATAAAATTATTCCAGGCGGCGTGGCGGTTGATGTTTCAGAAGCCGCCAGTAAATTTATGCTCACCGACATCGAACAACTTCGCGTGGAATTAGCCGATTTAATTCCTGCAATTGATTTGAATTCATCGCTTGAAGACCGACTTTATACAGCGGGTTATTTGTCGCCCGAAACCGCCGCACATTTTGGCACATTAGGTTTTGTTGGACGTGCAAGCGGACAAGATTTTGATGTTCGCCGCGATGCCCCTTACGCACCTTATGATTCTGTGACGGTAAAAGTTGCAGCAGAAAATCAAGGCGACATTGCGTCACGTTTTTGGGTTCGATACAAAGAAATTAACGCCTCGTTGAAACTCATCGAACAATTTATTGGGCAATTAAACGAGTTACCTGAAGGTGATTTAGTTGCTGATTGGAAAACACCTGAAGTGGGAAGTTTTGGTTTAGGCATTGTGGATGGTTGGCGCGGCGAAATTATCAGCTACGTTCGTTTTGGTGAGAACAACACGATTGCCCGTTTTTATCCGCGTGACCCTAGCCAATTGAATTGGGAGGCTCTCGAAAAAGCAGTGCTAAACAATATCGTGCCTGATTTTCCTGTGTGTAATAAATCCTTCAATTGTTCTTATTCTGGCTGTGACTTATAGGACGCGACAATGTTTAGTTTATTTAAAAAGATTTTTACGACTGGCGTTGTCACTGAAAATTACAAAGCCGCTTACGATGAAGAACTCGAAACACTCGGCATCGAAATTAAACGTCGAATTGACCAAAAATTTGCGGGAAGTCTAGCAATTCGTCAAGTTGACGCGGGTTCATGTAATGGGTGCGAACTAGAAATTCATGCGCTAAATAATCCGTTTTATGACGTGGAGCGTTTCGGAATTCATTTTGTTGCTTCGCCGCGTCATGCAGATATTTTGCTTGTGACGGGCGTTGTGTCACGACATATGCAAACGGCATTACTGCGAACTTATGATGCAACACCAAATCCAAAATGGGTGATTGCGATGGGTGATTGTGCGAGTTGTGGCGGGGAATTTGGTGTTTCTTACGCGAGTTGTGGCGCAGTAAGTAATGTCATACCTGTCGATATGACCATTGCAGGTTGTCCGCCTTCACCTTTGGTTTTACTCAAAGGATTATTAACCTTAATGGAAAAACAAAAATGAAAAAGACACTCTTTCATTCACTCATGTTTTTAGGGTTCGCTACAGCTTTCACAGCAAATGCAAAAACGGTAGAAGATTTTCAAACATGGGGAAATATCACCGCCACTGGCAGTTTGGGATTTATCAACCCAGAACTAAAAAATGGGAAATACTGGCTCGAAGGTCAAGGGCGTTTTGGTAATGACACGTCGCAATTTTCACAAGGTATGGTTCGCGCTGGTTTGGGTTATACGGTGATGGATAAAGTCAGTGTTTGGCTTGGTTATGCCTTTATACCAACTGACCAACCATTTACGAAAAAACCTTTCGACGAACATCGTATCTGGCAACAATTTTTGTGGAGTGACAAATTTTCTGACATCACACTTACTAGCCGTAGTCGTTTGGAAGAACGTTTTGTTGAGACTGGTAGCGATGTCGGTTGGCGATTTCGTCAAATGCTTAAAGCCTCTGTGCCGATTGCTTACGATTTTAGTTTTGTGATGTCGGACGAGTATTTTGCCAATATCAACAAAACCAATTACGGCGCGGACGATGGTTTCGACCAAAATCGAGCGTTTGCGGGAATAGGTTATAACTTTGATAAAAATATCAAAACAGAAATTGGCTACATGAATCAATACATTCGCAAACCCAAATCCGCTGACCGCATGAGTGATATTTTGTCGGTGAATTTGTATTTGAATTATTAACGAGCGTTTTATGGTGAATGAAAATAACGATTTAACACACCACATTTTGCCAAATTCGGCAACGATGGTTGGCGTGTGCATTATGGTTATTAGCATCGTCAAAGGAATGCCACCCGATGCGGTTAATTATTTTATCGACAAAGCACTTGCTATTGATTGCGTGCTTTTTATGACAAGTGCGTTGTTTTCTTTTTTGTCGATTCGTTTGGAAAAATCAACAATCGGTTTAGAGCGATTGGCAGAAGTCATTTTTATTTTTGGTTTAGTGTCGATGACAATTATTGCGGTAATTTTTTCGTTTGAAATTGTCTGACAAAAATGAGCAGTACAAGTATGAATGCAGCCATTTTATTAAAAAGATGGTTGTACAAATTTTATAAATATCTAGGAGGTTATTATGTTAAAAATGAAAAAATTATTATTGTTACTCTGCATTTCGAGCAGTTGTTTAGCCGCAGAACCCACAGCAGAACGTCAAACCGAAATTCGCGCTTTGATGCAAAATACTTGCAGCGGTTGTCATGGTGCTGGATTACAAGGTGCAATGGGACCTTCTCTTAAACCTGAAGCATTAGCAAGCAAAGCCGATGATTTATTGATTGCAACGATTACTAACGGTCGTAAAGGTACAGCGATGGCATCATGGAAATCTACCTTTGAACCAGACGAAATCAAATGGCTGGTTGGTATTTTGAAAAGTGGTAAATAACGATGAAAACTAAAAATTTATATTCGATATTTTCCATTTTTACGGTTGCAATTATCACGTTATTTACCAGCTTAAACGCGAATGCGTTACCAAGTTTTTCACGGCAAACAGGCGCAGCGTGCAGTCAATGTCACACACAATCTTTTGGTCCAAATTTAACACCGTTTGGGCGTAATTTTAAATTAGGCGGTTACACGATGGGCGGTGGCAAAGAATCTAACATTCCAGCCGTTAGCGGCTTGGTTTCAGGTTCGTTCACCAACACGAATAAAGACCAAACCGATGTGCCTGCTGGTTACAACAAAAACAACAATTTTACGTTTGATAGCGTGAATGCGTTTTATGCAGGTAAAGTTTATGGCAAAGTTGGTGCATTTGCTGAGTTTGCTTACGATGGAGTAAGTAAAAAAGCACAAATGGATAATACCGATATTCGTTTTGCGGATAATTTAGATGTAATGGATACGCCTGTTACTTACGGAATTTCGTTAAATAATAATCCAACCGTTCAAGATTTATGGAATACAACCGCTTGGGGATTTCCATACAACGGTAGCGCATTGCAACCTGGCGCGGGAACATCGTCGATGATTGACGGTATGCTTTCAGCGCAAGTAGGCGGCGCGACGGCTTATACTATGATTAACGATTTGTTGTATTTAGAAGCAGGTGGTTATACGAGCCTTTCAAATGGAATTCAAAGAGGTATCGGTATTCCAACGGGTGATAGATTAGAAATTGACGGCGCAGCACCTTATTGGCGCATGGCATTACAAAAAGATTGGAAAGGTCACTTTTTCGCCGTTGGTCATTACGGCATGATGGCAAATGTATTTCCAGAGCGCAATCGTAGCGCAGGTTCTGATCGTTATACAGACATTGCTTTTGATGCAACGTATCAATACATGGCAAATCCAAAACATATTTTTGAAGTCAAAACGACTTACATTTATGAAGATCAAAAATTATCTGCATGGAATGTGAACAATGGTTTGAATCCGAATGCAAAGTCATATTTAAATACGTTTAAATTCAATACTTCTTACACATTTGACCAAACTTACGGCATTACATTTGGTTATAACAATGTGAAAGGTTCAAATGTTTCGACATTGGAAACGGCTGATGACGGCACAACGTCTTACAGTTTTGGCAGACCAAACAGTGATTATTACACCGCTGAATTAGTTTATGTGCCATTCGGTAAAAGCGGTTCAATGCTTGCACCTTGGGTTAATTTGCGTACCAGTTTGCAATACATCGGTTTTGCAAAAGTAAATGGTGTGACACAACAAAGTTCAGACAACAACACGTTTATGCTAAACGGAATGTTGGCGTTCTAATTTGAGATTAACGTTAATTTTTAAAGGCGTTCAAAAGCAGATTTTAAACGCCTTTCTTTTTAGGAATTGCAGATTATGGCTGATAGACGTTTTACTCGATTTAAAGATATTTCGATTAGTGAACGGATTTTGAACACCGTGTTTTTGCTCACAATTGGTCTGGGTTATTTGGCTGCGCTGGCGAATATGTATTACACGCATCAGGGTTTGGACGGCAAAGCAGGATTATCTGTTGAAGACGTTGTAATTAGTTACTATGGTTCGACAAATCAAACCCGTTTAGGAACAGCGGTAAAAGGCATCATGGCACCGAATTTAAAAGTCAAAAGTGACCAAGATGTGATTTTACGTTGGATTCACAGCGGGGCGAGCGAATCAGGTTACGAAGAAAACATTGCGCCAATTTTGAATCGTGATTGCATCATGTGTCACACGCCAGCTATCAACCCTTCATTGCCAAATTTGACAAATTACGAAGGCGTTTCCGAAGTAGCAAAACCTGGTGGTGCGACAATTTCAACGTTAATTCGTGTTTCACATATTCATTTATTTGGGATTGCGTTTATTTTATTTTTTATCGGAAAAATATTTTTGCTTTGCGAAATGAACGTTTATCTAAAACGTGTAGCGATGGTTGTTCCCTTTGCCGCTATGTTACTTGATGTGTTGTCGTGGTTTATCACAAAAACGATTCCTGAATTTGCGTATGTTG
>JBAXMT010000011.1:0-23108 GCA_037134135.1 Methylococcaceae bacterium
CAAGGTCGAGAGTGTTACAAAGAAGGCTTTA
Organism: Methylococcaceae bacterium; assembly: GCA_037134135.1. Lineage (GTDB taxonomy): Bacteria > Pseudomonadota > Gammaproteobacteria > Methylococcales > Methylomonadaceae > UBA10906. The sequence goes on from JBAXMT010000011.1 coordinate 32, forward strand.
TTTTAAATTCGATTAACGCGGAGCAACGAACACTGGAATTTTCAGGTGGTTTGAGTTTGCATGAAGGCGAAGCACAAGGCGGTTTAAACGATGATATTTTGAAATTTCAAATTGAACGTACCGTTGAAAACCATTTTGAAAAATTACTGAAATTAAAACCGCAAGGCATCAAAGTTTTATCGTTGTTTTTCATTGATAGAGTCGCCAATTATCGCGACTATTCCACCGAAGGCGAAGCCGCACAAGGTAAGTTTGCGCTATGGTTTGAAGCGGCTTTTAATAAAATGATTCAAAAAAAGGAATATCAAGGGTTATGCGATTTTTCAGTTGATCAAGTACATAACGGCTATTTTTCGTGCGAGAAAAAAACGGTCGGCAAAACGAAAACCGAATTGTGGATTGATTCAAAGGAAAAAAACACCAAAGCCGACGAAGACACTTATCACTTAATCATGACGCAAAAAGAACGCTTGTTGAGTTTAGATGAACCGTTGCAGTTTATTTTTTCGCACAGCGCGTTACGCGAGGGTTGGGACAATCCTAACGTGTTTCAAATCTGTACCTTAAACGAAACTAAAAGCGAATTAAAAAAGCGTCAAGAAATTGGACGCGGTTTGCGTTTGCCTGTGAACGCGCACGGCGTTCGTATCAAAGACAAGTCGATTAACGTTTTAACCGTGATTGCGAATGAAAGTTACGAAGACTTTTCAAAGGCATTGCAAAATGAAATTGAAAGTGAAACAGGTGTTAAATTTGAACGTCGAATCAAAGATAAACGTAAAAAAGGCACCATCAAATTATCCAAAGAATTAACAAAAGAAAATTACCCATTACTGTTTGAAATTTGGGACAAAATCAAACATAAAACCCGTTATGCCGTTAAGTATTCAACCGAAGATTTGATTAAACAATCCGTTGACAACTTGCAAGATTTTAACCAGTTCCCAGTCACTAAAAGACCGTTGTTAGTGGCGCGTAAAGCGGCAATCACTATAAATACAGAAGGCGTTACGGGTGATTTAACAGGTATCAGCATCAAACAAACCGACGATAGTATTTACCCTATTCCAGATGTTTATGCCTATGTTCAAAATCGTGTGAATGTCAGTCGAAACACCGTTCTTGAAGTGTTAAAACAATCACAACGTCATAACGAACTCGCCATAAATCCACAGATGTTTTTAGATACGGTTGTTGCCGCGATTCGTAGTGCATTAAATGGCTTGTTAGTGAATGGCATTGAGTATCACAAAATCAATAATTCATTTTACGAAATGGATTTTTTACTCAAAGCAGAGCAAATAGAAACCTATTTGGACGGATTGCAAGAAGTCAAAAAACAAGAAAAAACGTTGTTTAATTATTATCCCGTCGATAGCGGTACTGAACGTAAGTTTGCCGCCGATTGCGAAGCGGACGAAAAAATTAAATTTTTCTTTAAAATTCCACGCGGTTTTAAGATTCCAACACCGATAGATAATTATGTTCCAGACTGGGCAATTGTCTTCGAGAATGACAAACGCATTTATTTTGTCACCGAAACAAAAGGCTCTTTGAATAAAGATGACCGCCGTGGCAGTGAAAATATGAAAATTGCCTGTGCTGAAAAGCATTTTGCATTATGCGATTCTGATGTTCATTACAAAGTAGCCGTCACGGCTAACGATTTATATTGAGGCTGGTTGTATGAAAATTAAAACGCTACACGAAAAAATCAGCACGTCTGTCCATTAACGCTATTTTAAATTTGAGAAAATTTTATGACCCTAATTCGCCAAGAAGATGTGATTGAAAGCATCGCGCAAGCCTTGCAATTCATTTCGTATTATCACCCACAAGATTTTATTCAAGCCTTGAACGCCGCGTATTTGCGCGAAGAAAGTCCCGCTGCCAAAGATGCAATGGCGCAGATTTTAATCAATTCGCGTTTGTGTGCGGAAGGAAAACGTCCGATTTGCCAAGACACGGGCATCGTCACCGTGTTTGTGAAAATCGGCATGAATGTGCGTTGGGAAAGTGATTTGAGCTTAACCGACATGATTAATGAAGGCGTGCGGCGTGCGTATCAAAATGTTGATAATCCGTTGCGAGCATCGATTTTAAGTGACCCAGCAGGCAAACGTTTAAACACCAAAGACAACACGCCCGCTGTGATTCATACCGAAATGGTGTTGGGCGATAAAGTGGAAATTGATATTGCTGCAAAAGGTGGCGGTTCGGAAGCGAAAACGAAATTTGCGATGTTGAATCCGTCCGATAATATCGTCGATTGGATTTTGAAAACTGTGCCGACGATGGGCGCGGGTTGGTGTCCGCCAGGAATTTTAGGGATTGGTATCGGCGGCACGGCTGAAAAAGCGATGTTGCTCGCCAAGCAAGCGTGCATGGGTTCAATTGATATTCAGGATTTACAAGCGCGTGGCGCGTCGAATCGTTTGGATGAATTACGGCTAGAACTTTATAAAAAAGTGAACGCGCTCGGTATTGGCGCACAAGGTTTAGGCGGATTGACAACGGTTTTGGATGTAAAAATTTTAGATTATCCAACGCACGCCGCGAATTTGCCGATTGCGATAATTCCGAATTGTGCTGCAACGCGCCATGTTCATTTTGTTTTAGATGGCAGCGGAGTCGCAGAATTCAAACCGCCACGCTTAGAAGATTATCCTCAAATTACTTGGGGCGTTGGTGCGGCACGGCGAGTGAATTTAGATACACTAAAACCCGAAGACGTGACAACGTGGAAAGTCGGCGAAACATTGTTATTAAGCGGCACGCTTTTAACGGGACGGGACGCGGCGCATAAACGGTTGTGCGAAATGTTAGAACGTGGCGAAGCGTTACCTGACGGCGTAGATTTCACCCACAAATTCATTTATTACGTTGGACCTGTTGATGCCGTTCGTGATGAAGTGGTAGGTTCGGCAGGACCAACAACTGCCACACGAATGGACAAATTCACCGCGCCATTACTTGAAAAAACAGGTTTGCTTGGCATGATTGGTAAATCAGAACGTGGAGAATCAGCGATTGCTGAAATTAAAAAACATCGTGCCGTTTATTTAGTCGCAGTTGGTGGCGCGGCGTATTTAGTTTCAAAAGCGATAAAAAAATCCAGAATTCTGGCATTTGCTGATTTAGGCATGGAAGCTATTCATGAATTCGTCGTGGAAGATATGCCAGTAACAGTTGCTGTCGATTCGCAAGGCGTTTCTATTCATCAAACAGCACCAAAAGAATGGCAAGCGAAAATCAGTAAAATTCCTGTCGTTGAGAGAACGAAATGAAAACACCTCGCGTATTTTTAGTTGGTTTTTTGATTTTAGCGATGTCGATATTGACAGGATGGCGTTCACATCATCATAAAAAAAATAGTGCAGTTGAATCAACTACCGAAATCACTAAACCCAAAACGTTAGATTTATCGTTGCCATTGAAAATTGAAGAAAAAACTGATGCGCCCGTGACGCAAATAAAAATTGAAAAACCAAAAAAAATTCAACGTGAAATCGAACTCGAAACACAAGCCATCATGTCTATCGAACCAGAAAAAGACAAAATAAAATCATTTGATGGGGCAGGGTTTGCCATCAATATCAAACCTTAAAACTCTTACATTCAATAGAAATTATGGATTTATTACTCGCAGCAAAAGTATTGATTTTAGGTGTAGTCGAAGGGCTGACCGAATTCTTGCCAATTTCCAGCACAGGACATTTAATTTTAGTCGGTGATTTACTCAATTTTAACGATGACAAAGGAAAATTATTTGAACTCGTGATTCAAGTCGGGGCGATTTTAGCGGTATGTTGGGAATATCGACGCAGAATTGGCGGCACATTTAGCGGTTTATTCCAGAAAGAAAAAACGGCTCAAAATTTTACGTTGAACTTAATCATTGCCTTTTTACCTGCTGCTATTTTAGGTTTTTTGTTCAGCAAATACATCAAAGCTGTTTTATTTAAACCCGTTCCTGTTGCCACTGCATTTATTGTTGGCGCGTTAATTATTATTTGGGCAGAAAAACGTGAACACACAATCCGCATCACTGCGGTTGATGAATTAACGAAATTAGACGCGCTTAAATTAGGTTTCGCACAAGCCTTCGCGTTAATTCCAGGCACGTCACGTTCGGGGGCAACGATTATCGGTGGTTTGTTATTTGGGCTTTCGCGCCAAGCAGCGACTGAATTCTCCTTCTTTTTAGCGATTCCCACGTTAGTTGCTGCGAGTGTTTATGATTTATATAAACACCGTGAATTACTTGATATAGCTGCTGATGCGCCTGTTTTTGTTTTAGGTATGATTGCCGCATTTTTCAGTGCATTGTTAGCGATAAAAGCGTTATTACGTTATATCAGTCAGCATGATTTTTTAATTTTTGCGTGGTATCGATTGGTTTTTGGGGCGATTGTTTTGATTACCGCTTACACAGGTATCGTGGAATGGTCTGTGAATTAACGTGAAAAAGCTTACAAAACGTGCAGATTTGTTGAAAAATTCGCAAATGTGTTTAGAATTGCGGTTAGCTCATCGGTTGGCGATGGCTATTTTTCTATAACCCAAAAAATAATAACAATTTGAGGATGATATTGATGAAAACATTAAAAAAAATCGCTTTGGCTGTAATCGTTGCCGCTTCTTTAGGTGCAGTTTCTACAACTTCATTCGCTGAAAGCGATCCAGGTCGTATTTCTTATCCACCTGCTCAATCTATCGACATGGTTGCTGCTAAAATCCAAACAGCTATCGATGCTCTAACTTCTGGTTCAGATTCAGAAAACGTTGCCAAATTGATTAAAGATGCGTCTGATTTTTCAAAAGAAGTTAATGCAAATGACCGTGTTGCACGTTCAGTAGCAAAAGCAATCAACACCGTTAAAGCGGCGCGTAAAGATATTCAAGATGGCAATTCACAACAAGCTGAAACAAAATTGCGTGATGCTCACAAAGCAATGCTTGAATCAAAAAGCTTAATCTAATTCCACCGATTTTTCGGTACTAAAAAGCCCTGCAACTTGAGAGTTGCAGGGCTTTTTTAATGTTCAAAAATTAACCTTCGCGAGCCATTTTTTTGTAAGCGTTAATCAACGCATTGGTTGAACAATCGTGGCTGGTAATATCGTCATCATTATCCAATTCTGGCAAAATCACTTTCGCCAATACTTTGCCTAACTGTACGCCCATTTGATCGTAAGAATTGATATTCCAAATCACACCTTGAACAAAAATTTTGTGTTCATAAAGTGCAATCAACGAACCTAATGTTTTAGGTGTTAATTTTTTAAACAAAAACGCATTCGATGGTTTATTGCCGTCAAACACTTTTGAGGCAACCAAAACACTGTCTTTGCATTCTTCTTCCGTCAAATCACGTTTTACTTCTTCAATGGATTTTCCGTGCATTAACGCTTCGGGTTGAGCGAGGAAATTGGAAATCAGAATTTTGTGATGTTCTGGCAAATCATAATAGCTAATCGCAGGCGTAAGAAAATCGCATGGAATCAATTTTGTACCTTGGTGAATCAGCTGATAAAAAGCGTGTTGTCCGTTCGTACCAGGATGTCCCCAAATAATCGGTCCCGTACTGTAATCGACTTTTTTACCTGTAATCGTCACACTTTTACCGTTACTTTCCATGTCGCCTTGTTGGAAATAATCGGCGAAATAACGCATTGATTGATCATACGCAAGCATCGCGTGAGTTTCTGATTTAAAAAAGTTGTTATACCAAATGCCCAATAATCCCATAATGACAGGGATATTTTTTTCAAAAGGCGTGTTTCTGAAATGGTCATCGACTTCGTATGCGCCATCTAATAATTCTTCAAAATTATCCATCCCAACATAAAGCGCAATCGACAAACCAATCGCTGACCACAATGAATAACGTCCGCCGACCCAATCCCAGAATTCAAACATATTGTCGGTATCAATTCCAAAGGCAGCTACTTCTTCAGCATTGGTTGATAACGCGACGAAATGTTTCGCTATCGCAGATTTATCAGGTGCAGTTTTGAGCAACCAAGCACGAGCAGAATTTGCATTCGTAATGGTTTCTTGCGTGGTAAAAGTTTTTGAACCGATTAAAAACAAGGTGGTTTCTGGCGACAGATTTTCTAATGTTTCGATTATGTCAGTCTGATCTACATTAGATACAAAATGCACTTTCAATTCAGGTGAGGCATAAGGATGTAACGCCGCTGTAACCATTTTTGGTCCTAAATCTGAACCACCAATCCCGATATTCACAATATCCGTAATGGCTTTGCCCGTGTAACCTTTCCATTCACCTGAACGAACTCGCTCACAGAAAACCCGCATTTTTTGAAGAGAGGCATTTATATCAGGCATAACATCTTTGCCATCAACAAAAATCGGGGTATTAGAACGATTGCGTAATGCGGTATGCAAAACAGCACGATGTTCCGTTACATTGATTTTTTCGCCAGAAAACATCGCGTTAATTTTTGTTCCCAAATTCGCTTGTTTTGCTAAGTTAATCAATAACGGCATTGTGTCGTCGTCGATACGATTTTTAGAATAATCGAATAAAATATCGCGCAACGAGAGCGAGAATTTTTCATAACGATGCGGGTCATTTTTGAAACTTTCGACTAAATTTTGATTACGAATGTGTTCATAATGATTTTGTAAATCTGCCCAAGCGGGCGTAGCGGTTAACGATGCCATGCGGTAGAACTCCGATAAAAGAAAAATTGCCGCAAGTCTACGAAAATTAAGGGCAGATAGCAATAATACACGGCGCGGTTCATGCCATTTAACTTATGGTTCTATTATCGCCTTACACCGCTTTATTTGTGTAAATCAGCGTGTTAAAGTTAGCTCGTGCTGTATAGTTAATATACAGTTGATTGACAACAATAATAATTATTAAACAAATAGAGAGGATTTTATGAACATGAAGCAGTTTATTAAAAAAACATCACTCGGTTTAACTGCATTGCTTTTTTCGTCCGCTTTATGGGCGCACGGTGGAGCAGCGGGTACGGATACTGATCAATGCAAATTTGAATTAGAAAAAGATCACTGGATTCATTACACTGCGTATCAGCCAAAAGCGTTCCCAGCAGAAGATTTTTGCGGCAACATTCCAGGCACAGATTCATTGATTCAATTGGTTTTCGATTATCAAGACATGAAATATCGCAACAGAGCGGTAGAATTTGAAGTCACTAAAGAACCTGAAGGAAAACGCATTTTCTTCCAAGAAGCAGCGAAACATAAATCGGGAACAGTTATGCTGTCATTGCCAGAAGGTGTTGAAGAAGTTGGCAAATACTTGATTCACATTACGCTTCTACCAGAAGAAGGTTCGTCAGAACAACGTTTAGATGCACACATGAGTTTCCAAGCTGGTAAAGGTCAATCGGCTACCCGTAACGAAATGTTCTTATACGGATTCTTCTTGTTTGCAGGGTTGTACATTGCGTACTTATCAAGCGCAGGTTTTAAACGTACCGTTGATGGTATGTTAGGTAAATTTAAAGACTAAATCGGCATTTTAAACAGGGACGTTTTTTTATTACGAGGCAATAAAACAATGATGAAATTTGTATCGGCGGGTGTATTTACGGCGTTGATTTCGCTACCAACATTTGCTCAAGAGTTAGTGGATCACGATGCAGGAATGCTGATGAATCACGGCGATGGGCATTTGATGGACATGGCAGGCGGCATGGTGATGGGGAATAATCCAGACACACTTCCAGGTGGCTGTGAAAAAGTGGCTGAAACCAAAGAAGTCACTGTTCATGCGGGGCATAAATATGCAGAGAAATTTCCAGGTCGAATGTTCGCGTTTGATACACAGGAATTTCAATTTAAGCCTTGCACAAAACTGACGGTACATTTCATTAACGATGACAGCGTGCGTCATCAATGGATGATGCACGGTTTGCCGAAATATTTATATCCGAAAGGAATGTTTCATTTAGAAGTTTCAGGTCCAGCGAAAATTTCTGGCACGTTGATTTTACCGCCAGGTGATAAAACCTATTTGGTACATTGCGACATCGCACAACACATGGAAAAGGGCATGAAAGCCCAGCTTAAAGTGGGCAAAGGTGATGGTGATTTACCAAGTATTCCGAATGTAACGGCAAACATTGTGCAAGATGATTACAAAATCACATTACCCGAATTACTTGCCAAAGCGCACGAAGAAGCTAATTTACCAGAACCTGTCGCCGTTGAAGTTGCACCTGCAAAAGCAGCCCCTGTTGTCATCACAGAAGAAAGTAGTTTTTCAGGCGTGACAGTGATTGGTTTGGCATTAGGTGTTTTGGTTGCACCGATGTTGGCGCGTAAATTCAAAGGCATGACGGCGACAGAAATTATGTCGTATTTGTTTGATTTGACGAATTCGCTGATTGAATCGCTAGTTGGAAAAGTACAACGATTGTTAAAGAAATAAAAAATCTGAAAAATGAAAAAGCCCGCTTTCATCGCGGGCTTTTTTACGCGCTCAATTTTTATTTCACGAAACAGCTTTTTTCAGCAGATTCTTCCGCTTCTTTGAGTTGTTTGCGTAAATCTTTACTTTGTTTTGGATCACGCGCCATGCCACCGTTATCGCCCGCCATTGATTTGAGATATGAAAATGTTTTTGCCGCTTCAAAATCATTAAAACTCAATTTTTCAGCAATTTTGTCCAGCTTACAACCACACGCATATTGATTGATGTAACTCAAACCACCGTGTTGGGCGACACAATTTAAAACAAATTCAACGCGGTCACGAGTCGGATAGTCGTTAGTTAAAACAGCAGGTGCGACTGTTGTTTCAACTTCTTTTTCAGGATTAGTCGCACAACCTGCAATAATCAGCGAAAGTGATGCGGTTAAAAATAATTTTTTTAATGTTTTTTTCATTTCACAAATTCCTTCAACTCAAGTAAAAATAAGGGTTACAGCTTAACATTATGACTTTGCAAACAAAAGTAACTGGCGTGATTCTCGCAGGTGGACAGTCGCGGCGTATGAATTATCAAGATAAAGGCTTACAAATTTTTTGTGGTCAACCGTTAATTTCGTATTCGTTTAATGCGTTGCGTCCATTGGTTGATGATTTGATTATTAACGCGAATCAAAATATCGCGTTGTATGAAAATTTTGGTATGCCAGTCATTTCAGATTTAACGCAAGATTTTTCAGGAGCGTTGGCGGGAATTTTAGCCGCGATGAATTATTCGTCCACTGATTTGCTTATTGTCGTACCGTGTGACGCGCCTTTTATTTCGACAAAACAATTACAGCATTTACTTTCGGAACACGAAAAAAGCGGCTCAGAAATTACAGTGGCGCGGACTGGTGAGCAAATTCATTCGGTATTTTTAGTAGTAAAAACAAGTTTACAGACGAGTTTAGAATCTTTTTTAGCGGCAGATAATCACAAAGTACGTTTATGGCTTAGACAGCATAAAACGCACTTTGTCGATTTTGGAGCTGGTGCGATTGGCTTTGAAAATATCAATACATTAGCGGAATTAAACGCTATTCCGTAACGGATACGTCAAAACCTAATTCACGAATATCTTGTGCGAAATTCTGCATTATTTCTAATGGCATCGGTTGTAAATCAACTGCTTCGGGTTGTTGCGAAGGACGCGCCAAAGTGTAAATCGTCACATTTTTAATGGCTGTTACGGCACGAATCACAACTAAAAATTTTAAAAATCCCGTATGTTCATTCGCCAAAAAAACATTTTTTTGATAATCGACTAAGCAAATTTGAATTTTCGTCGAACAGATTTGTGCAGCAAGCATCATATTTTTCAATACGGCTTCATTTGTTTGGGCGGAATGATTCACTAATGCTCGACCTTCGGGCGTGCCGCTATCCATTTTGAACCATACTTCGCCACTAAAATCATTCAACACTTTCAATCCCGCTTGAACGATTGGACGATGAATTAAACTGCCATTCGTAATCAACACAAAATGACTGTTAGGAAAAATACCCAATTCTGTCGCAATATCGCCAATCATAGACACGGCAACATCAAAATTTTCCAAACTGGTGGGTTCGCCATTTCCCGCAATCGCAATATCTTTAATCACACGCTGTTCATTTGGCACTTCCATTCGGTCATAAAAATCACCGTGTAAAACATCATTCAAGAACAAACGTAATTCTTTCGCCAATAAATTTAAATCACAAGATGGCGCAGCTCCAAGTTTTAATTCAGGAACTTGGCAATAAATACATCGCCAATTACACGCGTTGTTGATGTTGAAATTGATACCAATCGACAAACCAGCAGCGCGGCGTGAAAGCACGGGATAAACATAGGTTAAGCCTGTGATGTTGCGATTGTGATTGGTGACTGTCAGTTTATTGGACATTTTTTAAATGGGGCAGAAGGAGGTGTTCCTAATTTGTGGATGACATCTGAATAGCATTGCCCCAGCGGAGCTGGGGGCTTACGAAAGTTATTAATTAAAAATTAAACCTTATTTACCAGCGCGTTTACGCTCGTTTTCAGTCAATAATTTTTTGCGTAAACGAATCGATTTCGGTGTGACTTCGACCAATTCATCTTCGGCGATAAATTCTAACGCTTGTTCGAGTGTTAATTTTTGAATTCTTGCAAGTACCAAACTTTCGTCTGTACCTGACGCACGAACGTTGGTTAATTGTTTGGGTTTGCAAGGATTTACACACAAATCGTTGGTGCGTGAATGCAAGCCAACCAACATACCTTCATAAACTTCGTCGCCGTTCACGAGCAACAATTCGCCACGTTCTTGCAATGGATGCAACGAATACGTTACCGCTTTACCCGCGACCATTGAAATTAAAACGCCGCGCATACGATTACCGACATCGCCTGATTTCATTGGACCATAATGATCAAAAACGTGATAAAGCAAACCTGAACCCGACGTTGCGGTCATAAATTCCGTTTGGAAGCCAATTAAACCGCGTGACGGCATCATATATTCCAAACGAATACGACCTTTACCGTCTGGCACCATATTGGTTAAATCGCCTTTGCGATCGCCCAATTTTTCCATGATTGAACCTTGATGTTCTTCTTCAACTTCAATCGTCACCATTTCAAACGGTTCACATTTTTTGCCGTCGATTTCTTTCAAAATTACTTCAGGGCGCGAAACGCCCATTTCAAAGCCTTCACGACGCATATTTTCGATTAACACTGACAAATGCAATTCGCCACGACCTGAAACTTGGAATTTGTCTGGATCGGCGGTGTCTTCGACTTTCAACGCTACGTTGTGTTGTAATTCTTTGTTCAAACGGTCACGGATTTGACGAGTGGTGACGTATTTACCTTCGCGTCCCGCAAATGGTGAATTGTTGACTTGGAATGTCATCGAAACGGTTGGTTCATCAACCGATAAAGGAGTCATGATTTCGACTAATTCAGGGCTACAAATCGTGTCAGAAATTTCTAATTTTTCGATACCCGCAAACGCAATAATGTCGCCAGCGCGTGCTTCTTGAACTTCAACGCGATCTAAACCGTGGAAACCGTAAACTTGTAACATTCTACCTTTACGCTCAACGCCTTCGCGATTCACGATAACCAGTTGCTGATTCGGTTTGATTACACCACGTTGAATACGACCAATACCGATAACGCCTGTGTAAGTGTTGTAATCAAGGCTAGTCACTTGCATTTGGAAAGGACCATCAATGTTTACAGGCGGTGGGCTTACTTTGTCGATAATCGTTTGGAAAAGCGGTGTCATGTCGCCGCCTGAAACGGTTGGCTCTAAACCCGCGTAACCGTTAATCGCTGACGCATAAACAATTGGGAAATCTAACTGTTCATCGGTTGCCCCTAAACGGTCGAATAAATCAAACGTTTGGTCAACAACCCAATCAGGACGTGCGCCTGGACGGTCAACTTTGTTAATAACAACGATAGGTTTTAAACCTAAAGCAAACGCTTTTTGCGTCACGAAACGGGTTTGTGGCATGGGACCATCAACTGCGTCAACCAGTAATAAAACTGAATCCACCATCGATAAAACACGTTCTACTTCGCCACCGAAATCAGCATGTCCTGGGGTGTCAACGATGTTGATGTGGTAGCCATTCCAATCTAACGCGGTGTTTTTTGCCAAAATAGTAATGCCGCGTTCTTTTTCGATGTCGTTTGAATCCATCATGCGCTCAGTCACTTTCGTATGCGCGGCAAATGTTCCAGACTGTTGCAATAATTTGTCTACAAGTGTGGTTTTACCATGGTCAACGTGGGCAATAATTGCAATGTTTCTTAATTTTTCAATCACTTTTTCTACTCTTAGTTAAATAAAATTGGGGGTGTAGCTATTTTACTCTCGATAAGTTTCAACTTTGTTGCCAAGGCAACCCTAAAAAACGCCAACCATTCAAATTACCGCGTTGATTGTTATTGTCTAATGAACCTTCAAAACCATCGACGATGTTAAATAAATGAGAATATCCTGCATTTTCCAATGCAACGGCGGCTTCTAATGAACGATGACCACTTCTACAAAGTAACAAAATCGGTGTATTCAAATCTTCAATAACAAGTCGAACTTGATTAACAAAATACGAATTTATCTGCCAATCCTGTGATTCTTTCCAAGGAATATGAATTGCCGAAGGCGGATGTCCAACAAATAAATGTTCCATCTTTGTCCTTACGTCAATCAATACTGCTTTAGGATTTTGTTGCTGTAAATCCCACGCTTGTTGGGGATTGAGATTTTCAATCATGATAAAAATTCCGAGAGTTAAAATTACCAGCGGTTATTATCGCATTCATTGAGGATTTTGGCGCGGCTATTGAAACTTGAACATTTGTTTTTAAACGAGCAAATAGAATTTTTAAGCGTCGGTTTGAGTAATCCAGCCGTTATTTAAAGCAATTTCTAAAAAATTTGTAATATCAGTAACTAAACCTGATGTTTCAAATTTGGTTTCCAGTTCAGAAACAAGTGACGCAAGTGAGTGAGTGCCATCACATAATTTTAAAATCTCTGCTGAACTTTGGTTTAATTCAACCATGCCTTCAGGATACAAAATAACGGTTTTTTGTTGAGCTTCTTCCCATTGCAAACGATGCAGCGGTGAAAAAGTGAGTAATTGTTCGGGATTTAAAGTCATAAAATTGAGTGGTAGGGTTGAAAAAATTAACTGCCTGCGTTTTGTAGGTTATTCAGTAAGCCTTTGTAGTATTCCAGCATTTGTAGCAAAAACATAATTACCGCGTCGATTTCATTTTTAACATCATGAACAAAATTGTGATGCTGAAATGTTTCTTGCGAATAAAATGATAAACCCATGTAAATTGTATTTAAACCCATCGCAATCATAATAAATGCAGCAGATTTGAGCATTAAACCGCGAAAATGTGCGTTCATTTTACCAAATGCAATGCTAATAAACAGCATCGTCGGCAAGGTTCCCGCGCCAAACGTCAGCATTAACAAACCACCATCTAAAATGGTCGGTGCAGAAGTCGCTTTTACTGCCATCGCAAACGTAAGCGGGCAGGGCATTAAACCATTCATTAAACCCGCGAGTGATGCTCCAATAATACCGCCTTTGGTACGCGAAGCGGCGTAACCTTTACGAATAAATGCCATTGGAATTAAGCGAATCGAACCTTGAAATGGAATCCAGCCTAAAATTCCAAACGCTAAAATAATGACCACTGCACCAATAAACATTTGCAAAATGCTTTGAACTTTTCCGAAAATGCCGCTCGAAATTAGAACCATGCCCATTGCTGCTGCCGCAAAACCAACTATCGTATAAACGCTGATTCGGGCGAATTGATAAAACAAATAAGGCAAATAACTGCGTGTCGCTGTCGAATTCATAAAATAACCCGATACCAACGCGCCACACATTCCTAAACAATGTCCACTTCCCAACATTCCTGCCATAAATGCCAATCCGTAATCAAAGCCGCCCGTTGCCGCCATAACGTGCATACTGTGATCCATTGTTGAATGATCCATTTATCCTCCTATTAAAAATATTTTTATTTTTTTATGCACCAACGCCATAAAAAAAGCCCCACCGTGGCAGGGCTTTAATTTTAATGTGTCAACAACTCAGTCTGCACAGGCGGTAACGCATCCTTCAGCGCATTGGCATAAGCAAGACGGGCTGTCTGGAGTACCGCTGTTTGAGCGTTAAGGCGTTGAAGTTCTGTATCGACGAATTGTAGGCTGACGAGTTGGTTCTTTGCCTCATCTGATAAGGTTTCTAAGTCATAGTCTTTGTCGTCTATTTTGATGGTTGTCATCTTTTTTGTTCCTTTGTTAAGTTGAATTTGAAAATCCCTATCTTACCTAGGCAAAATGCGGGCGTTAAGCTACTTCGTAAAATTTAGCAATCTCGTCTTTGTACTTTAATTCCGCAGTTAATTAAATCAAAAAGTAATTCATCTTTTATCATTATTTCCTACAGCCGAAATTCTACCACAGCGCCACAACAAAAAAACCGCTCCCCAGTTCAACACCAAAGAGCGGTTTCTATCAGGCAAAGCAGGTCAAACCAATTCAACGAGTTAATTTTAAAGGCTAAAGATTGCCAGATTTTCGGTATTTATGCAGCAACGGAAGAATTCAGTTTAGTAATTGCTTCGTCAGTATCAAAAAATAGTTGCCCATTTAAATGTGTGAATAAATCACTTCTGTGTAATTTATCCAATAAAAAGCCTTTTATTTCAGCAAAATTCAATGTAATTCCAATGGTTTTTAAACTACGATTTAATTGTTCTAAGGCTTCTAAAGCCGTCATATCAATGTCGCTCACAGATGCGAAAATCAAAACGATGTGTTTAACATTGGGCGCATTGCGTAATTCAGTTTCAATAAATTCTTCAATGAAATTAACATTTGCAAAGGTGATATTTTCATCGATTCGCATGAGAAGTAAATGCTCCCATGTTTCGACCTGATGACGTTTGATATTGCGATAAGTTTTTGTATTTGGAAGTCGCCCAACAACTGCAATATGTGGGTGACTTGCTTTGCGTAAATGACTGGCAAATGTTAAAAAAATCCCCAACATAATGCCTTCTTCAATACCGAAAATTAGAACACTGATTAACGTCGCAAGTTCAGCAATTCCATCGCCTTTATCGTATTTCCAAGTGTGAAAAATGCTACGAAATTTCACTAGCGGAATAATCGCTACCAAAATAATTACCGCCAAAGTCGCTTTGGGAATGTTGCTAAACCACGAACTGAAAAACATTACGGCAATCGCTAAAATAATTGCCGCAATAACCATTGCAATTTGTGTGCGTGCGCCAGCGGTGAAATTCACCATCGTGCGACTAAAACCACCTGCGACAGGCATTCCACCAGAAATTGCAGTGGTTAAATTGGCAACGCCTAGCGCAATCAATTCTTGATTGGGGTCAATTTTTTCACTGCGTAAATTTGCAACAACTTTCGCAATCGCGACACTTTCAACATAAGCAATTAAAGCGATAAAACTCGCGGGCGCGGCTAAAATTTTCCACTTTTCTAAATCAATAAAATCCAAACTTAAATGAGGCAAACCAGCAGGAATTTCGCCAACAATCGCAAGATGTTGAGCAGTTAAGTTCCATTCGCTAACGGCAATTGTTGTTAATGCCACTGCAACTAATGCCGCACATTTGCTAATTGCAGTTGTGAGAGATGCTGATACACCGCCCATTTTGAGCAACGTTGATAACGGTTTTCCGAAAAAAAGTAATATCGCTAAAGCCACAATCGCCACTAAAAACGTTGTGTTATTTGTTGCTTGGAAATAAGTTTCGTAGCAATTTGCATCAATGCCGCACGTTGGTGATTTTAATCCTAGCGTTTGCGGTAATTGGCTACCAATAATTAATAATGCCGCGCCGCTGGTGAAGCCCGTCAAAACAGGATGGCTAATAAAATTAACCAATTTACCCATTTTAAGCACTGCCATTAACAACATAATCATGCCACTTTCAGCCGATAAAATTATCGCGCTTTGTAATGGATTTTCTAGTGCCGCTACTTCTGGGGATTTCAATGCGACGGCAATCATGATTGCCGCAATCGAAACAGGACCTACAGAAAGTGTGCGACTTGTTCCTAAAAACGCGTAAAACAAAGGCGGTAAAATGCTTGCATAAAGCCCAAATTGTGGAGGTAAACCCGCCAAAATAGCATAAGCAATACCTTGTGGCACTAGCAAAATAGCCGTAATAATGCCCGCAAATAAATCGCCATTAAAATCTTCGCGGCGATATGTTTTGAGCCAACTAAAAATTGGAAAAAATGACATGATTTAAAACCCAACAGAGGAATGTGGCGAATAATGAATCCGCCACAAATACTAACCAGAATGCAGATTAACTAAGAGTTTGAAACTTAAATGAATTGAAGCAAATAATTAACTCGCAATTCCTATTTTCGTAGCTTCAGGTACTTCAATTAAAGCACCTGTTTTGACATCGTAAATGTAACCATAAACAGGAATATCTGACGGGACAAGCGGATGATTTTTAATGCGCGTGACATCTTCAACAACGCTTTGTGCTAAATCGCTAATCGTCAACCAAGCAATGTGTTTTGCTTCATCTGAACCACCGCCTTCACAGCAATCGTGCCAACCATTTTCATCAACGGAAGCCGTTTTTAAACTGGTCGCAAGCAAACCGCGCATGATTTCATCGGTGAATGTTTCCATACCGCAGTTGGTGTGATGAATCACAAACCATTCTTTCGTACCAAGTAATTTGTAAGAAATCACTAAAGAACGAATCGCGTCATCGCTGGCACGACCACCAGCGTTACGAATAACGTGTGCATCGCCTTCGCTCAATCCAGCGTATTTAGCGGGATCTAAACGTGCGTCCATACACGTTAAAATGGCGAATTGGCGGGCAGGCGGCATAGCTAAATCGCCTTTATCAAATCCTGCAACATAACCACGATTAGCAAGTAAAACTTCATTAAGAACTTTTGACATAAAACACCTCATTGTTGTTTTAAATTAAATTTTTTCTTCAATTACTTTTCGTCAACAAACTTTTTTGCGTAACTCGATTTGTGTGGAATATCGAATCGAATCCCTTTCAACATCAAGTCCCAATACATCCACGGAAAACCAATGGTTTTTCCAATCCACCAAATCCAACGTGGTACACGCGGATCTAAAAGTGGGAATGATGGGGTAATTTTACTGTCGTAACTAAATTCAGCCAATAAAACTGTATTCAATGACGTTACCAATGGACATGAACCGTAACCATCATATTTTGGCGATAATTCTTCTGCTTTCATAAGATGCAAAATGTTGTCAACCACCACTGGTACTTGTTTGCGAACTGCTGCCGCTGTTTTTGCATTTGTAGTTGAAGCTGCATCGCCTAAACCGAAAACGTTGTTAAATTTAGTGTGTTGCAATGTGTTCGGGTGAACATCTATACGACCATCGGCATTAGCGAGTGGGCTAGTTTTAACAAAATCAGGCGCACTTTGTGGTGGCGTGACGTGAATCATATCGAATTTTTCAACGACTTGTTTTTTATTACCATCAGCGTCAGTGATTTCAAATGTCGCTGTTTTTGCTTCGCCATCAACTGCAATTAAATTGTGCGCGAAATGGGTTTTAATGCCGTAACTTTCAACTATTTTTGCCAACGGTTTCGCAAAGAATGGAATGCCAAACATCGCGCCACCTACGTTGAAAAATTCGACGCTGATTTTGTCGGCAATTCCTTTTTTACGGAAGCGATCAGCCGCCATATACATGATTTTTTGTGGTGCGCCTGCACATTTAATTGGCATTGCTGGTTGCGTGAATAATGCGCGACCTTCTTTCAAATTTTTAATACATTCCCAACTATATTCAACTGTTTCAGGTGAGTAATTACTGCACACACCATTTTTGTTAAGCGTTTCTTTCAACCCAGCGATTTTATGCCAATCCATTTGAAAGCCAGGACAAACTACTAAGTAATCGTAACTAATTACATCACCTGATTTTAATGTAACTGTGTTTGCTTCGGGTTGAAATGTGTCTGCGTATTCTTTAATCCATTTGATGTTCGTCCCAAATAAATCAGCTTCGTTGCGCGTGTGCTTTGCTAACGTTGATTCGCCACCACCAATAATTGTGAATGCTGCTTGATAATAATGTTTTTCACTGGGTTCAATAACGGCGATGTCGATGTCTTTATTTACTCGGCGCATATTGTTTGCGACTGAAACGCCTGCTGCGCCGCCACCAACAATTAACAAGGTATGATGCTGTGTCATTTTTATATCCTCAATTTTTTATTATTAAGTGAATCAACAGGAACAAGGTGAAAAGTACACAAATTCACTTCTCACCACATTCCTACTATCCCCCAAATTTTATTTGTTCCAACCTTCAAAGCCACCTGCTAATGATAAAACATTGGTATAGCCTAAAGTTTGCAATGTGTGTGCGGCTAACGCAGAACGTCCACCCGTACGGCAATAAATTAACACAGCTTTTGTTTTATCTGCCAACTCTGGAATTGTATTTAATTTGAATTCCAAAACACCACGAGGTAATAATTGTGCGTTGTCGATATGACCCGCTGCAAATTCACTTTCTTCGCGAGTATCAACCAAGGTGATATTGCCTTCAGTCAATAATTTACGCGCCATTTCTGCGTTCACTTCGGTGATATGTTGTTTTGCAATGGCAACCAAATCTTGCCCTGTTGTTCCAGTTTGCATTTGTATCATGCCCAATCCCGCGTCAACATCTCGCATTTGAACTGCTTGATTGCGTTCATTTTCATCTAAACCACAATAACGATTTGCAGGAACTGCTTGATCAATCAAACGTGGCGCAGGCAAATTCAAATTGTTCATAATTTCAATGAATTGTTCGCGTGTTTTACCAGCTAAACGTGGATTGGTGGTGCGTTCTTGTTCGATATTGCTTACCCAACGTTGTTGATAATCGTGACCTGGATAAACTAATGTGTCACCTGGTAGCGTGAATAAACGTTGTGTAATTGCGTCGTACAACGCACCTGAATCACCACCTTGAAAATCGGTTCGTCCACAACCACCAATAAATAATGAATCACCCGAAAATAAACGGTCATTCCACAAAAAAGAGGTGCAACCTGGCGTATGTCCTGGGGTTGGAATCGCTTTGATTTTTTCTTCGCCAAGCATAAAAACATCGCCGTCATTGATTTCAATATCAACAAGTTGTGCGCCACCAAATTTACTGACGCACGTTTTTGCGCCTGTGTGTTGACGTAACAAACCACTTGCCGTGATGTGGTCAGCGTGAACGTGTGTTTCAAACGAATAAACTAATTTCAAACCGTGTTCTTTCAACAAGTTTAAATAAGTGTCTAAATGTGTATTCACAGGATCGATAAATGCAGCTTCTTTGCTTTTATCATCAGCAATTAAATAAGTGTAAGTCCAAGTGGCTGGGTCGAATAATTGTTTAAACATGATCGCTACTCCGAAAAGATTAGTTAGTTTTTTATTGTTGTTGAGACGTTTAAATCTGGATTGGTATTCAGTTTATTTTTCTCCTTGTTTCTCGATAGATGTTGCAGACAATGTGCCAGTTTTTCTCGCTTAGTATAAACCTTGATAATGCTTACGATGTGACTTATTTCTGGGAATTTTTATGTTTCATTTTTGTTTCACAGAAACATAAACTCGTTTCCATGAAACGCTCTTGAAACCATAATTTTTTGTTAATGCTGGGCATCGGCATCTTCTCCAATTTCAAGCCACATTGAATTGATAATGGCTAACGCTGCCGCCAAACTCACCCCTAAAATCCACGCGAAATACCACATAATTTTGCCCTCAAAATTTTAAAATTTATATTCAAACCCAAGCCAAACGTTATTGTTTTTTACATTTGCCATTTCGGTACTTAATCTACGATTTCCGTGTTGCCAACCTAATTTGAGTTCTGTCGAATGCGTTAATTCATATTCCAACTCAAATTCACCTTGATAGATATTTTCGTTTGCGCCAAAACGTTCATCTTCTTCAATATGGCTCATCGACGCATTGTGTTCATAATCAAAAATAAAATTGGCGGTTAATTTTTCAAGCAATTTCACTTTCAATTCACCCGAAGCGTAATGGTTTGTGTAAGACAAATCGTCGGGAAAATGCGCCGCACGATGATGTTCTGCGCTGCCTTTTTCGTAGTGATAACCGATCAAAAACTCAACATCTTCGTTTATTTCCCATTCCAAATGTGAACCAATCGTCCAAAATTGCGTATCGCGATGCACAAAAGGCGCGTTGTAATTTCGCAAACCATAACGACTTAACAACCGAAACGTAACATCATGCGTCAATTTCTGGTCAACGTGAAACGACCAATAATGACTTGTTAAAATCTCATCGTGTTCAACTTCTTCGCCAGTTGGCTGCATAAACGTATTTTTGCCTAAAAACAAATCGGGTACAAAATTGTAATGCAAACTCAGTTTTGTATTCGTTTCAAACGATTGCGCGGCTTCAAAGTCAAATAATCCGTGCGTAAAAGCGGTTTGATTGGTGAAAACATAACCGCCAGCATCTGCCGCAAAACTCATTTCACCAAACGAATTATGACCCGTCCATTCTGCTTCAAGACTCGGCTCGTAAATAAAATCACTGCCTTGACCTGTTTTATCAATGTTAGGTTGCGTCGGGTCATCTTTCAATGACAGTCGGCGCGTGGCAGAAAATAGCGCAACATCATCGGTGTAATAACCTGCATTATCGGCTTTGAAAGCCCATTCCGCGTGAGCAAGCGAATCACCTGTGACAAGTAGCATTAAAACTACATATTTAAGTAACTTTTTCAAAAATACTTACCGCGTTTTTATTACTTATTCTGCCATGCACGATAGGCTTTTAATCCGCCTTCGATATAGCGCACATTACTATATCCCATAGCCCGCAAGCTGTCCGCTGAAAGTACACCTCTATAATTCACATTACAATAGGTGATGATAGGCGTATCTAAATTAGGGATTTCATCTTCGACATTCATTTCTAATTTGCCACGGCTGATGTGTTTAGAGCCTGCAATATGGTCGATTTCGTGTTCTTCTTTATCACGAATATCCAAAGCTAAAATGCCTTCTGCTAAAAGCGCATCGACTTCATTCGGTTGTACCGGTGAAATTCGTGAGCGAGCTGCTTCGCCCATTTGAATAAATTTTTCAGAGTAAGCCATTTTCTTTCCTCAATTTAAATTAATGTTTTTTATCAGTTGTTAATACATCGTGTGTTGATTTGCTTGCACTTGTTCAACCGTCACTTTCCCACGCATAATGCGATAAACCCAAATCGTGTAAGCCAACACAATCGGCATGAAAACGATTGTCGCCGCAAGTAACATTTTCATCGAATAACCTGCGTTATCTGCTTTGAATTGCCATTCTGCAAATACAGCAGAATTACTAATTATCAGCGCAAAAATAAATGGATATTTAATCGAAATTTTCAATGTATATACCGTTTTTCTGTCTTAAAACTTAACGCACAACGCTAAATGTATTTAATGCAATACGGCTTGTTTTTGAACTCGACGCATTAAACATTGTTTTGAAATCATCGCCTTCGTCACTTGGTTCGCTGAATAAATCCTGTGCGAATGAATAAGCAAGTGGTTGATGTACCAATTCCGCTTCAACGGTGTAATTGCTACCCGTTAAATTTGGAATGCGATAAGTAATTTGGTCACTACCACCCACAAAGTTCGCATCATTGAACGCATCACCAACTACTTTAATATCGTTAGGCGCAGTTGCTTTGTTGAAGCCTGTTGGCAAAATTCGGTTATCTTTCAAATAAACCATGCCACGCAATAAGGTGTAAGTCACTTCATTCAAATTATTTCCCATAATCGCTTCATAAACTTGAACTTGCTCAGGTGACGTAATCAAATCGTAATGTGGTTCAAATGTTGTACGATTTTCGTCCGCATCAACGCCGACGATACTACCGTTTGCATTGACTTTACCTGATTCAAACACCACGTTATTCGTTGCATCTTTAACGGTAACGTGTAACACCACACGACGCGATGGATACGAGCTTGGCAATTTATGACCTGTCGCACTGTTGATTTTCAAGGTAATGTTCAAATTGTTATCTGAATCCAAAGACTGACTAACTCTGTCAATCGTTGCTGAACTGTTTAGCATTGTTTGCGTTTTATCAATTGTTTCGTTGAAATCTGCTGTTGCCGCAACAACACCTAATTGGGTTTTATTGTTATTGAAAATATCCAACATCAATTTATTTGCGCCGACAAAATCATGTTTGCCAAAATTATTGCGTGTGCCAAGATTCCTTGGTGTTGTCGCAATTTTTACGCCGTTACTTAAAGGCATATGGCAGTTTTGGCACGTTTTCAATGTGGCGGGTTGTGCGTAGCTACTTTGTTCCCATTCGCTGTAAGGCATTTGTTCTGGAAATTCACTTTCAGGCGTGGTACTCAACAAATTCCCCGATTGGTCAACAAAAGGGGTTTTCAAGTTATGACAAGTGCTACACAATTTTGAAGATTCCATGTGCGAACTACCTGTTGGTGTGTAGCCTGTTTGCATAATCATTGGATTTGCAAACGGATTCATGTATTGACCATAAATCTTTTTGTCATTTCCAATTTCATATTTGCCCGTAAAACTACTCAATGTGCCTAAATTTGGCGTATTTTGAATTTGATGGCAAAGCGTACAACCTACACCGCTCATTGCTTCGTCGTGGCGTGGATTACTTGCATTTAAGAAACCGCCATCTGCTGCCAAAATAGATTTTGGTTCGTTGTAGCTTTTCGCTTCAAAGTTCGCCATTGGCGCATGACAACGGGTACATTTATCGCTGATTACATCAACTAAATGTGGCGCACGATTGATTTCACTACGGACATAGGCTTTCCAAAGTGGGTCGCGTGCCGAATTTGCCATCATGGTTGCTGACCAATCTTTTTGAATCGAAACGTCTTTGTTAGTGTTATCGGTAATACCATCATGGCAAGTAGCACAAATGCTTGCACCTTTGAAATGTTCTGAAGAAAACGAAGAATCTCCTTCTGATTGAGGTGGCAAAACAAA
>JBAXMT010000012.1:0-22888 GCA_037134135.1 Methylococcaceae bacterium
GATTATTCAAAAGCGTTCCATGCTTTCCACGGAAAAATGCAAGTGTATAAAGCAGACGTAAGCGCAGCAGTAAGCGCGGACGGTTTAGCGCATAAAAAAGGCGATTTAATTCGTGATGAACGCGGACACCCTAAAATGTTAGGTGGTCGTGGTTGGGATTCTCAACACAACGATGATAATGGTGTGCCTTTAACAGCAGATGCAACGGGTGCTTTAACAAAACCAACAGTTCAGCCTTATGACGCAACGAAAAACAACTGGCGACCTGATTTATTCCCAGCGGATAAGAATGGTGAACCACTTGTTAAAGTTGGTGAAAAAGTAGCGACCGAAGACAATTGTAATAAATGTCACACAGGTGCAACGGAGAAAAGTTACCGCGACATTCATCACACAGCAGGCTTGAAATGTGATAGTTGTCACGGTGATATGTTGGCAGTCGGCAATGTTTATCCAAACAAAGGTTACGATTCAAACTTAACAGGCGGCGGGGCTTACACCAAAGATTCTGTTAATTATCGTCGTCCTTGGTTAGATGAACCGAATTGCGGTTCATGTCACATGGGTGATGGCAATATGGGTAAAGACGGTAAAGGTGATGCGTTTAGTGCAGGTGTTATGCGCCAAGCATGGGATGCAACAGACAAAACAGGCTTTAGTCGTAATCCAATGAATGCACGCTTTGCTGTTATGCCGACCAAAGAAAATCGTCTTGAGCCAATTACGGCTCCAGATAAAACGTTAACCCCCACAATTACCGAAGATAAAACGAAACCGATTGATCCAGTGACGGGTAAATATCCAACCATCACAACGTATCCATCAGTAACGAAATATGTCGGTGTACCTGTGTCACAAGCGTTGTATCGTAAAAGTGCTGATGTTCACGGCTCTGGTGCCAATGGCGCGTTGAATTGTTCAACTTGTCATGGTGGTTCACACGCGATTTGGCCTAACCAAGACCCGAACGCTAACGACAACCAAACGTCGAAACAGTTGCAAGGTTACGACGGCAATGTTGCGGAATGTTCAGTTTGTCACATCAAAGACGATTTCAAAACAGGCTTAGTGGCTACTGATGGTGGTGCAAGCGGTTTAGGTGTTGGTCAAGGTGTGAGAGATGGAACCGTTGTGAATTCTAGCAGTGAAAAAGCCTTCCTTGCGGGACCTCATGGTATGCACCCAGTCGGTGATAAATCATGGTATTACCAAGCGGATGGCGCGGCGAAAAACACCGCTAAAACGCAAAATGGTAAATTCAACGGGGGTTGGCATAATGACTTTGCTCAAAAACCTGGCCCTGATGGCGAAGACCAATGTGCTGCGTGTCATGGTGCAGATCACAAAGGAACACGCTTATCGAAAACTTTGGTTGATCGCACTTTAACAGATGCGATGGGTAAATCGATTAAAGTCGCAAAAGGTCAAATTATCGGTTGTGATTTGTGTCATAAAATCGATAAAAGTTTTATGAATTCACCCAAAGGCATGGCGAAAGAACACGCGCCACCTAAACCTGAAACCTTTACGATTGGTGCTAAACCTGTAGCATCAACAGGTGGTATGAATATGGGAGGGATGGGACATTAAACCCTCGTTGTAAATTTTAAGGAGGGAGCGTTGTAAAACGTTCCCTTTTTTGTTTTAAAAAAGGAAAAAAAATGATTTTTTTATCAAAATTACAAAAAACGATTTTTATCACAGCCGTTTGTTTAACCGCCAATGCAGAAGCCGCCAATCAAAAACCGATTGCGAATGCGGGTGAAGATCAAAATGTGAATTTTTCAAGCAACGTAACTCTTTCGGGTGCAAAAAGTTCAGATGCTGACGGCGTAATTAAAACCTATCAATGGCTACAAACTAAAGGAACGAAAGTCGTTTTACAAGATTCAAAAACTGTTTCAGCCACTTTTACAAGCCCTAAAAAAAACGAATCACTCATTTTTAAATTAACCGTCAAAGATGATAAAAACGCTTCGGCAATCGATACTGTAACAATTAACGTCAACGAACAAACGATAAAATCGCAATTAAACGACACGGGAATTACGTTTTGTTCAGATGGTGCGTTCAATGTGAATGGTTGTGGAATTAGCAGTTATCCACGTCAAGATGCTGAATTTGGACGGGATTTTTTTGATAACGATGACAAAGATGGTCATGCGGGGTTTAGTTTTACTAAAATCAGTTCAAAAGGAGAAAAATTGCCTTTTGATGCGCCCGTTTGGGCTTGTGTGAAAGATAATGTCACGGGTTTATTGTGGGAGGTTAAAACACCTAAAAATGCGATTGAAAATTATGCGGTTGCCGATACCGACAAGTTTGTCAAAACCATAAATTCTCAAAAATTGTGCGGTGAAACGAATTGGCGATTACCACAGATTCAAGAATTGCAAAGTATTGTGGATTACAGCGTACCGTTGCCAAATCCGAATATCGATTTGAATTTTTTCCCAAATTCGACCAGCAAAATTTATTGGTCAGCAACCGATTATGCCAAAACGAAAAATGATGTTTGGGGCATTTATTTTGAAGATGGGCGCATTTTTGAACAAGATAAAAAAACCAACGCGGCAATTCGTTTAGTCAGTTCGACGCAAAAACCAACAGCGAAAAATTATGTGATTTTAGATAATGGTAACGAAGTGTTCGATTCTCAAACGGGCTTAACGTGGCGACGTTGTGTGGAAGGTATGAAATGGAATGGTAAAACGTGTGTCGGTTATCCATTTGGTGGAATGTTGGTGGAAAGTTTGCAGCGTGCAGCAAGTGAAGCGCGTTTAACGGAAAAAAACTGGCGATTACCAAATATCAAAGAATTAGGCAGTTTAATCGACACGTCGCAACCAGATTTAGCGATTGATTTAACTGTTTTTCCAGAAACGCCAAATGATCAAATGTGGTCTTCGTCGCCTTATGCGTTAGATGCTTTTTTTGGTTGGGCGGTGCATTTTTATTACGGTTCGAGCTATTACACTTATTTGGAAGATATTGCGATGATGCGATTAGTTAGGGAATAGAGCAGTGATTTAATTTAGTGTGAAACTGTGAGACACTTCACAACTAGAAAATAAGCATTAAGATGAAAAATTTATACGAGTTGAGTCTGAAAATTTTTAAAATTCCAAGCTGCTCTTTTTCAACTACAATAATTTTATCCAGTATTATTATGCGGGGAAATAGGTAAAACTCATGACAACTTCAACTCAATTATTTAACCAAGCTAAACACGTTATTCCAGGTGGTGTAAATTCGCCAGTACGTTCATTTAGTGGTGTTGGTGGCACGCCGATTTTTATTGACCGTGCAAAAGGTGCGTACATTTACGACAACGAAGGCAATGAATATGTCGATTATGTTGGTTCGTGGGGTCCTATGATTTTAGGACACGCGCATCCCGATGTAATTGAGGCAGTCAAAATTGCTGCTGAAAAAGGATTAAGTTTTGGTGCGCCAACTGAAATCGAAACTCAGATGGCACAACGAGTGTGCGAATTATTCCCTTCGATTGAATTAGTACGCATGGTCAGTTCTGGCACAGAAGCCACGATGAGTGCAATTCGATTGGCAAAAGGATTTACTGGACGTAACAAAATCGTGAAATTCGAGGGGTGTTATCACGGACATTCGGACGCACTTCTCGTAAAAGCAGGTTCAGGCGCGTTGACATTTGGCGTGCCGAGTTCATCTGGAGTTTCTGAGGCAGTTGCCTTAGATACGCTAACTTTGCCATATAACGATGAAGCAGCTGTGCGTGAGTTATTCGCGCAACTCGGCAAAGAAATCGCCTGTATTATTGTTGAACCTGTTGCGGGAAATATGAATTGCGTACCGCCAGTTGAAGGTTTTTTAGAAGCATTGCGCGATGTTTGTGACGAATTTGGTAGTGTGTTAATTTTTGATGAAGTGATGACTGGTTTCCGCGTCAGTTTACAAGGCGCACAAGGTTTTTATAATGTGAAACCTGATTTAACGACGTTAGGCAAAATCATTGGTGGTGGGATGCCCGTAGGTGCATTTGGTGGTAGACGAGATATTATGGAATGCCTTGCGCCACTTGGTTCGGTGTATCAAGCGGGTACATTATCAGGAAATCCTGTCGCAATGGCAGCAGGTTTAAAAACGCTAGAATTGATTGCTGCACCCAATTTTCATGTCGATTTAACGGCGAAAACAACTCGCTTGCTTGATGGATTAAAAAATTTAGCGAAACAACACGGTGTGCCATTAACAACTAATCAAGTGGGCGGAATGTTTGGTTTATTTTTCACTGAAGATAAAAATATCACATCATTCGCACAAGTTATGGCGTGCAATCAAGATTATTTCAAACGATTTTTTCATGGAATGTTAGAGCAGGGAATTTATCTTGCGCCGTCTGCATTTGAAGCAGGTTTTGTTTCCGCTGCACATGATGATGCTGCGTTAGAAAAAACATTTGTTGCCGCCGAAATTGTGTTTCGTCGATTGTCATGAACGCAGCACGATCCATTCTTCAAGGCGCAGGTTTAGGGCTGCGTCGTCCATTTTTAAATGAAGTCTTACAAACACCATTAACAGACGTTGATTTTTACGAAATCGCACCTGAAAACTGGATAACGGTTGGAGGGAAATTAGGTAAACAGTTGCGCGAAATGACTGAAAAGAATCGTTTTGTTTGCCATGGTTTATCACTGTCAATTGGTAGTTCAGATGTGCTTGATGAAACATTGGTTTTGCAAATCAAAAATTTTATGGCGAAGCATAGCATTGAACATTACAGCGAGCATTTAAGTTATTGCAGTCACAACGGACATTTGTACGATTTAATGCCAATTCCTTTTACAGCAGAAGCTGTGCAGCACGTTTCAGCTAGAATCAAACGCGTTCAGGAAATTTTAGAGCGAAAAATGGCTATCGAAAATGCCTCTTATTACACGTTTTCGGGTGCGGAAATGAGTGAAATTGAATTCTTTAATGCCGTTGTAAATGAAGCCGATTGTGATGTTTTACTCGATGTAAATAACATTTACGTTAATAGCATAAATCATGGTTATGATGCGTTAGAGTTTTTAAATGCGATGCCTGTCGAGCGGGTTACTTACGCGCATATTGCTGGGCATTTCAAAGAAGCCGAAGATTTTCTAGTTGATACGCACGGTGCGCCAATCATTGACCCCGTTTGGGAATTGTTACGACACGCTTATCAACGTTTTGGTATATTTCCAACGTTGTTAGAACGTGATTTCAATTTGCCACCACTTTCTGAGTTAGTTGCCGAAGTACAGCAAATTAAAAAACTTCAAGCGGTGGCAAAATGAGTTTTCAAAATCATCAAGCTGCATTTGCTGCTTATATTCGCAATCCTGAAAAAAAACCACTTCCAACAGGCGTAAAACCTGAACGAATGGCGATGTATCGTGAGTTATTTTTTAATAATATCAATGGTTTTTTAATCGCAAATTTTCCTGTTTTAAATAGCTTATTTTCCGCACAAGATTGGATAAATTTGGTACAAGATTTTTTTGAAAATCACGTTTGCCACACACCACATTTTTTAGAAATTCCCGAAGAATTTTTGGCATATTTAGAAAATGAGCGAAAAGTTTTGACGGATTTCCCTTTTATGATGGAATTAGCTCATTATGAATGGGTCGAAATGGCGTTATCAATTAGTGATACCGAATTTTCAAAAATGCCATTAACTAATTTAAAAACAAGTTCGTTAAAGCTGTCACCATTGGCGTGTGTGCTAGCGTATCAATTTCCAGTACAGAAAATTTCACACGAATTTATTCCGTTAAAAAGTGATAATCCGACATTTTTGGTGCTGTATCGAAATGCAGAAGATGTCGTGCAATTTTTAGAGATTACACCTTTGACGTTTCAATTATTACAATTAATTGAAAGTTCGCCTGAACAAACGGCACATTTTTATTTTACGAAATTGGCAGAATTTACGCCGATAATTTCAGCTGAAATTTTGGCAGAAAAAGGTTTTGAAATTTTGAAGGATTTTGCAAATCGTGGTGTGATCACTACGTCTTGAAATTAGGCGCAAATTTGATTTGCGCCTAATTTAGAATAGATTTTATTCTTGGTTTGCAGTGGTTTTAAAGCTGTCTTTGATGCTAACAAACATTTCTTTTACACCGCTAAATAAATTTGTTGCGTTAAGTTCTTCTTTCAACATGAAGCGATTACGCAAAAACGCAACGACTAAAAAGCCTGCTACTTGAGGCATCAATTCAAAGAATAGTGATTCTAAAACACCACCGAAACCTTGGAAGTCACCTTCATTTTTGCGGTCTGCGCCATTTACTGCTTCATACGATGCGCCCCCTTCGCTACTTCTAAATGATTCAAGTATCGAAACATCTGAATAAACAAATAGAGCTTGGATAGCGAAAAATGTGATTGCACCGCCAACTACCCAAAAAAGCATTTTGTCTACTTTTGCTTTAGCTGCCGACTGATAAACCCAGATGGCAACAAAAATCATAAAAATTGCACCAATCATTGTCTTATACCCTTTAAGTTATTATTTTTTTGTTAAGAAAAGAAACAAGTTTGTACACTTCAAAATCATATCAGAACCTTCTCTTTGTACCACCGAGCAAGATTCATATTTTTCACGACCTGGCGCAAGTTGTTTTTTAATCACGCCGTCTTCAACTGAGTATTTGACCACAACAGTCATCTCTTTTGTGCGTCCGAGTGAATCTGTGGAAACCGCTGTGAGTGTGCCATCATTTTTGAAATCCCACGCACTTTTGATGAGCTTTTTTTCGCCATCAATTTTGAGTGATTCGGCTGACACTTCCCAATGCCCTAAAATTTCGCTGCTATCTTTTAACGCCATGTCGGCATGAGCCATTGACGTAAATAAGAGTGCTGCGAGTGATGCGTTTTTAACGCAATTTATTATTTTCATTTTTACCACCCCTGTTGACGTTTAAATGCAAATGTAGCGTTTCAAATTATATCATCATTGAATGCGTAGCTTTAAGTTTTAGCAAGTGAAAGTAACTCGACAAGCCTTGACTTTCACGCATTCTAAAGTATTATGACTTTTCCATTTATGCTAGTTTCTAGCATATTTAAAACTAAAAATTACAGGAGAATGCAATGGGCGCAATTTTAGACGTTACTGAAATGTTAAAAACACCAACAGGTGCAACGATTGGTTTGGCTGTTGTAGTGGGCGGTTATTTCTTCGTGAAATGGGTTTTCGCAGCACACCCAGACGACGAAAAATAAAATACAAAGATTTAATATCTTTAATAAAAAGGTCGCAACGGGAAATCGTTGCGACTTTTTTTATGTCTAAAATTACCACTGATTTAATGTGTTCAAGGCTGCTATGTATCAACACCTTTCTACTAAAATAACGACGCTACTTTCTAAACAAGTTCCCGCAACTGGTTTAGGTTTATTTCGTATCGGATACGGTTTAATTGCATTACAAGAGATTTTTTTTCTATTGTATTTTAATCATTTAATTTTTGACCCAATTCCATATCTGGACGTTGAATTTCCAATGATTCCCGCTTTCTTATGTTTGTGGGCAATTATTGCTGTATGTGTCACGTTTGGTTATCGCTATCAAACGTCTATGTTGCTCAATTATGCACTGTGGATTTTGTTTGTGAATTTCACGCCGATGCAACGTGATTTCGATGGTGGTTTTGATACGTTTATGATTGGTGCTGGTTTTTTTCTATTATTTTTGCCAGCGGATAGAGCCTTTTCGCTTGATAATTTACGATACAAACTCAGTACACCCTTTACACATTATAGCCAATACGCGAAACCCACTGTAACGGTGCTTGCTTATTATTTGCCTGTTGCAATTTGTTTGGGATTTTTGTATTTCGATTCGGCGGTTCATAAAATGTTTGCTGAACATTGGCGAAATGGTTTAGGAACATGGCTCCCCGCTACTCAACCTTATTATGTTTCAGCATTAGATTTTTCTGTCTTACTCAATCAAAAATGGTTTGAAAATGCGTTTAGTTACACTATTTTGTTTTTTCAATTTACGTTCATCTTTTTCTTTTGGCAGCGTCATGCGCGTATTTTCTATTTGCTGATTGGAATGTCACTGCATTTGGGTATTACACTTTCGTTTAACATTTATCCGTTTGGCTTGGGGATGTTGAGCTTTTATTTGCTGATGATTCCTTTTGCTTGGTGGCGGGTGATTAGTAATTTTTTCGTCGCAAAACAGCCAACTTTGACCATATTTTTTGATAAACAATGTCCACTTTGTAATCGTACCGTTTTGATTTTGAATCACTTTGATATTTTTAAACGGATTGATTTTAAAAACGCTCAAGATAATGCGGCGAATTATTCTGCATTGGCTAAAATTGCACCTGATGTTTTGTTAAAAGATTTATATGCCGTCGATTCTAATGGGAATGTTTATGCTGGTATTCAAACTTATGCACAGACTTTTCAACAAATGGGCTATTTAAAATTTGTTGGAATTTTTTTATCACTGCCAATTATTCGTACATTAGCAGAAAAAAAATATCGCGCTATTGCGGATAATCGAGTTCGTTGTGATGAAACGTGTCTTGTTGTTACGCGCTTAGAAAATAATACTTGGTACACACAACTATTTGAAAAAGCATTTGTGAAAAAACCAAAAGTTTTCACCCGAAAATTGCTCAAAATTTTAACTTTATTTCTTCTTTTACAGCTTAATAGTACGATTCACTATGGGTTAGTTTATCGTTTAAATTTGCATAATCCATTGCTATCTCCATTAACACAGGTAAGCAATACGCTGGTTTTATGGTCAACGACATTCGTTGGAATTGTGCCGCACGCGCTTTATTTACATGATCATTTTTCTGGTTATGACCACATTTTAGCGATTACTTATACTGATAAAAATGGACAAGAACAATGGTTGCCTTTTGTAAATGAACAAGGACGAATGCTTGCGCCAAATTGGGGGCGTATACATTCAATGTGGGCAAATATCGCGGTTACACCGAACATTGATAATTGGCGTTTGAAGAAATTTATCATGAAAGTTACTGCCTTTTATGGACAAGATTTAGGATTAGATTTGAATCAAACTACATTTCATATTCAAATGAAAAAAATCAATGCGCCGAATCTTTGGGAGCAGGATTTATTGCATAAAAATATGGCGGGAACGTGGACAATCATTGGTTCAGCGCAGTGGCAAAAAAAAGCAATTCAAATTGAGCTACCTAATGATATTAACGTGCTGTAACTTTGTATGAATTGTTTGGTTGTTTTGTTATTGCATTGGCAAAATACTCATGGTATAAATTGCGCCGTGCTTAGAAATTAGCGCGACAATAATTAAAAATAACTTGGAGGATTTCACAATGAAAAAAGTAATTTCTGTATTAGCTTTAGCATTAATGATTGTTGGTTTGACTGGTTGTATCGATGACCAAGATGGCACAAAACAAAAAGTTTCTAGTTCAATTTCTTTGTAAGATTGAACACAAATAGCTAACTATTTAGTTGTTAGAGATTTTAAAAAACCCAGCACTCGTGCTGGGTTTTTTGTTTCCATGTTTTGCAATTAACTGAAAAATATATATAATCGCCACTCTTTTACTGAGCATTCTGCTCCTCCTTGCTTTACCATTTTTATAATAGTGATGGAAGGCTTAACCAAAAGGAAATAATATGCGACATTACGAAATTGTCTTTTTAGTCCATCCTGACCAAAGTAGTCAGGTACCTGCGATGATTGAGCGTTACAAGGCAATCGTTGAAGCAACATCTGGAAAAATTCACCGCTTAGAAGATTGGGGGCGTCGTCAGATGGCTTATCCAATTAAAAAAGTTCATAAAGCTCATTATATTTTAATGAATGTCGAATGCGACCAAGTTGCGTTAAGTGAACTTGAAACAGGATTCCGTTTTAATGATGCTATTTTGCGTAACATGATTTTGTTACAAGAAGAAGCCATTGTTGAACCTTCTATTATTGCAACGTCAACTGCTGAAGAAAATAAAGCTGCTGAAATTCGCGCTAAAGAAGCAGCTATTCGTGAAGAAACTGCTGCTCGTGAAGCCGCTTTAGCACCCATCATCGATTTAGACGACTCTGATGAAGACTTTGATGCTGATGATTCAGCAGAATAATCCTTTTTACTATTCATTACGGAATTAACATGGCACGCAATATTAGACGTAAAAAATTCTCCAGTTTTAGTAGTGCAGAAAATAGCATTCAAATTGATTATAAAGATTTGGGGTTGTTAGGTGATTATGTGACTGAAACAGGTAAAATTGTTCCAAGTCGCATCACTGGCACTCCAGCGAAATATCAAAGACAAATCTGCACCGCGATTAAGCGTGCGCGATACATCGCGTTATTGCCTTACTGCGACGCACATAAATAAATTTAAAATGGGCTTCTTAGCAACCTATATTATGCGTGGACGGTGGCAAGCGATTATCGCTACCATCGGCTTGGCGTTTTTGTCGTTGTTTATGCCGCCCATCAGCATAGTGAGTTCTGCGGCGGTAGGGTTAGTCACTTTGCGACTCGGAGCTTACGAAGGTTTAACGGTTTTTGGAATTGCAGTTTTAATTCTTGGTACGCTTGGTATGTTAGTTGGTAACGTCGAATTTGCGTTACTTTACGGAGTGGTTTTATGGCTTCCAATTTGGGTACTTGCGATTTTACTGAGAGCAGGACGGCGGTTAGCGTTAGCAATTGAAAGTGCTGTGTTATTAGGTGGCATCGGTATTCTTGGTTTTTATTTATATAAGCCTGATGCCGTTGAAATGTGGAAAGGTTTGCTAATGCAAATGTCGCCACCCGATACTGGGCTTGATATGCAACCACAGATGGAAATCATCGCACATTACATGACTGGTATTATTGCGGCTGGGACAGTATTTGGCTGGATATTGGCACTTTTTATGGCACGTTGGTGGCAAGCACAATTATACAATCCAGATGGATTTAAAACCGAATACTTAGGTTTATCAACGTCTAAAAGTTTAGCAATGGGCAGCATTAGTTTGATTAGTGTAGCCATGCTAAGTTCAGGCGGAGTTGAAGAATTAACATGGAATTTAAGCATTCTCGTTTTTGTACTTTATACCTTTGTGGGAACGGCTGTTCTGCATAGTTTACTCGCACCATTGAAACAAGGTCGTTATCTTGTTATTGGTTTTTATATGACCGTGTTTTTGATTCCGCATTTATTAGTTCCAGTTGCGACAATTGGTGTAGCAGATGTATGGTTGAATTTGCGTCAGAAATTTAAAATCAAATAAACCAAAACCGTTAATCATATTTATATAGTGCGTCAAAATCGGCGCAAAACCTTTACATACACCACGAGGATGGTAACGATGGAAATAATTCTTCTTGAGAAAATTGCAAATTTAGGCAGTTTGGGCGACAAAGTTAGCGTTAAAAATGGCTACGCCAGAAACTTTTTGATTCCGCAGCATAAAGCAGTTGTTGCTACTGCGAAAAAAATTGCTGAATTTGAAGTTCGTCGCGCTGAATTAGAAAAAGCGGCTGCAGCAAAATTGGCAGCGGCTCAAGCACGCGCTGAAGCATTAGGCAAATTACACATTTCAATTGCACACAAAGCAGGCGACGAAGGTCGTTTATTTGGTTCAATTGGTACACACGCAATTGCTGATGCGATTACAGCAGCAGGCGTTCAAGTGGATAAAAGTGAAATTCGCTTACCTCATGGCACAATTCGCCATTTAGGTGATTTTGAAGTTCACGTTCATTTGCACGCTGATGTTAATGCCGTTTGTGCAGTTAAAATCACAGCTGAGGCGTAATTTCAGCTCGAAAGGCGTGAAGTTTTTACTTTGCGCCTGACGCTAATAATTATGCAAAACCTCTATTCATTCCTGTTTTATAGCGCAATTCCCCTCATTATTTCGCGTCTTTGGTGGCGCAGTCTTAAAAATCCCGCTTATCGACAACGCATTTTTGAACGTTTTGGCTTTTATACACAGACTTATGTACAGAATGTGATTTGGTTTCACGCGGTTTCGGTGGGTGAAAGTGAAGCTCTTTTTCCGTTAATTCGTTTAATTCAAACACGCCAACCACAATTTCCCATTTTAATTACCACAACAACACCAACAGGTTCCGCGCGAGTTCAAGCTGTTTTGGGCGATAGCGTTCAGCACGTTTATTTGCCTTACGATTTGCCTGATGTGGTTGCCCGTTTTTTGAATGCGTTTAAACCAAAAATAGCGGTGATTGTTGAAACTGAAATCTGGGCAAATCTTTTTCACGCTTGCAAAAAAAATCAGATTCCCCTGTATTTAATCAATGCTCGTTTATCAGAAAAATCAGTAAACGGTTATCAAAAAATCCCATTCCTTATAGTTCCGAGCCTGTGTGCGATTACTCAAATTGCGACGCAAACAGAAGCAGATAAAAACCGCTTTATTGAAATCGGTGCAAATCCTCAAAAAGTTAAAAATTTAGGTAACATCAAATTTGATACAACCATTTCAACTGAAATTTTATTAGAAGGTAAAAATTTAAAAAATAAAATTTTCAGTAAACGCTTTGTTTTCTTAGCCGCTAGCACACACGATGGTGAAGAAATTTTATTACTCGATGCTTATAAAAACTTAAAAAAACAAATTCCTGAATTGATTTTAGCGATTGCACCACGTCATCCAGAACGCTTTTCAACCGTTGAAAATTTAGCAAAAAATTTAAATTTACAAACTGTCACGCGAACATCAAATCAACTGTGTGAAAATGAAACGGATGTATTTTTAATTAATACGCTAGGCGAATTAAAATTATTTTACGCAACTGCCGATATAGCGTTTGTTGGCGGGAGTTTCACGCCAATCGGTGGGCATAATGTTTTGGAACCCGCTGCCGTTGGTACGCCAGTTTTATTCGGTTTGGAAATGCGAAATTTCGCGTTGATTGCTGAAAAAATGCTCGCTGAAAATGCCGCTATTCAATGTCAAAATGTCGCCGAATTAGAAACGAAAATTATTGAACTTTATAACCAACCTGAATTACGGAATTTACTTATTTCAAATGCCAAAGATTTTGTTGTTCAAAATCAAGGCGCAACAGAAAGAATTTATAATTTATTAAACCTCGAATCTCTCATTTAAAAAACTATGACCCAAAAACTTTATATTCAAACCAACGGTTGCCAAATGAACGAATACGATTCGGACAAAATGCGCGATGTTTTGCAGGCTTCACACGGATTTGAATTAACTGACGACCCCAAATTAGCCGATGTTTTACTTTTAAATACTTGTTCAATTCGTGAAAAAGCGGAAGAAAAAGTATTTTCTGCGCTCGGCAGATGGCGAAAAATCAAAGACAAGCGTCCAGATGTGATTATCGGCGTAGGCGGTTGTGTGGCAAGTCAAGAAGGCGCAGCAATTCAAAAACGTGCGCCATTTGTAGACATGGTTTTTGGGCCTCAAACATTGCACCGTTTGCCGCAATTATTAAATGAAGTTCGTTCACAACATAAACCCGTTGTTGATATTTCGTTTCCTGAAATTGAAAAATTCGATAATTTGCCCGAAGCGAAAGCGGATGGCGTAAAAGCGTTTGTGTCAGTCATGGAAGGTTGCAGCAAATACTGTACTTATTGCGTTGTACCGTACACACGCGGCGAAGAAATCAGCCGCCCGCTTGAAGATGTGTTAGCTGAAATTCGCGTTTTAGCAAAACAAGGCGTGCGGGAAATCAATTTATTGGGGCAAAATGTGAATGCGTATCGCGGTGAAATGGAAGATGGCGAAATCGCCGATTTTTCATTGTTACTTCATGCGGTTGCGGCAATCGAAGGTATCGACCGTTTGCGTTTTACGACTTCGCACCCGATGGAATTTACTGACGAATTGATTGAAGCCTTTGCCGAAATTCCACAGCTTGTTAATCATCTCCATTTGCCCGTTCAAAGTGGTAGCAATGCCATTTTAAAAGCGATGAAACGCGGTCACGTTATCGATAACTACAAAGAAATTATTCGCAAATTGCGTGTAGTACGTCCTGATATTTGTTTATCGTCTGATTTTATTATTGGTTTCCCAGGTGAAACCGAAGTCGAATTTGAAGAAACGATGCAGTTTATTGACGAAATGAATTTTGATTTGTCATTTAGCTTTATTTACAGCGCGAGACCAGGAACGCCAGCGGCAGAATTTGAAGACAACGTGTCACTTGACGAGAAAAAAGAACGTTTGGAACGTTTCCAAAATCGAATTAACGAAATGGCAAATGCGATTGCAGAAAAAATGATTGGCACAACGCAAACGATTTTAGTCGAAGGGCAATCAAAGAAAAATCCACTTCAAATGCAAGGACGAACCGAAAATAACCGCGTGGTTAATTTCATTGGGCATCCGCGTTTAACGGGACAATTTGTGAATGTTTTGATTACCGAATCGCTCACAAATTCATTGCGTGGTCGAATGATTGATTTGGCGGGTATATGAGTTCACTTGATTTAGTTTTATTGCCAGAAGATAACGAACGTTTAATCAATTTTTGTGGACAATTAAACGAACATTTGCGCCATTTAGAAAAACGTTTAGGTGTACAAATTGCCAATCGAGGCAATCATTTTCAAATTGATGGCGAAGAAACTGTAATTGCTGGTTGTTGCGCGGTAATGCAATCATTATTTGCGGCGACGGAAAAAGATTTTATAACGCCTGAACTCGTGCATTTGGCGTTGCAAGAAGCGTCGATTGAAGTCAGTTTGCAACCTGAAATTCCAACTTTTGAGCCTGTTGTAATTAAAACGAAACAGGGTTTAATCAAAGGGCGTGGCGCGAATCAAATTGGGTATTTGCAAAAAATTGTGTCGCACGATGTCAATTTCGGCATTGGTCCTGCGGGAACGGGTAAAACGTATTTAGCCGTCGCGTGTGCAGTTCATGCGTTGCAAAATGAGCAAGTTCGCAAAATTATTTTGGTTCGTCCAGCCGTTGAAGCGGGTGAAAAACTCGGTTTTTTACCTGGTGATATGGCGCAAAAAGTCGATCCCTATTTACGCCCACTTTATGACGCATTGCATGAAATGCTAGGTTTGGAACGCGTTGAAAAAATGCTCGAAAAAGGGGTGATTGAAGTTGCGCCGCTGGCTTATATGCGTGGTCGCACTTTGAATAATGCGTTCATAATTCTCGACGAAGCGCAAAATACAACGGTCGAACAAATCAAAATGTTTTTAACACGCTTAGGTTTTGGTTCAACGGCGGTGATTACGGGCGATATTACCCAAATTGATTTACCGTCAGAAAAAATGTCTGGTTTGCATCATGTTTTAAAAGTATTAACCGAAGTTGAAGGTATTAGTTTTACGCATTTCAGCGCACGCGATGTGGTGCGTCATCCATTAGTTCAACGCATTGTTGAAGCCTACGAAGCCTTTGAGAAAAATCAAAAATGAACATCATCGATATTCAACGTGTTTGTGAATCCCAAAATCAACCAAGCGACGCGCAATTAGAATTGTGGGTAAATATGGTTCTAGCGAATTTAGATGAGGAATTTGAAATTACAATTCGCATCGTAGACGAATCCGAATCCACACAACTTAATGAAAATTATCGTCATAAAAAAGGCGCGACCAACATTTTAAGTTTTCCGTTTGAAGTTCCAGAAGGCATCGAATTAAATTTGCTCGGTGATTTGGTCATTTGTGCGCCTGTTTTGGAACGTGAAGCAATTGAACAAAATAAACCGTTGCACAATCATTGGGCGCACATTGTAATTCACGGCACGTTGCATTTGCTTGGTTATGACCATATTGAAAACGCTGAAGCTGAAAAAATGGAAACCAAAGAAATTAATTTTTTACAAACTTTATCAATTCCTAATCCTTACGAAACTGACATTGAATTATGAGTGACGATTATCCTCCCAGTACACCACAAAAATCGTGGCTTGAAAAAATTAGCCATTTACTTACAAGCGACCCGCAAGACGTTGATGATTTATTAGATGTTTTGCGTGAAGCCAAAGCCCGAAACGTTTTAGACACCGACGCGCTTTCGATGATTGAAGGTGTGTTGCAAGTTTCGCAAATGCGTGTCCGTGACATTATGATTCCGCGTGTTCAAATGACCATTTTATCGAAAGATGCCTCACTTGAAAGTATTTTGTCAATTGTTACTGAGTCAGGACATTCGCGCTATCCAGTGATTGATGGTGATAAAAGCAAAGTGATTGGCGTGTTGTTGACTAAAGATTTGTTGGCGCGAGTATTTGAAAACAAAAATCTAACCGTTCAAGATATTATGCGTTCGGTCAGCATCGTGCCAGAAAGCAAACGTTTAAATGTATTACTCAAAGAATCGCGTACTAATGGTAATCACATGACTATTGTGGTTGATGAATACGGGCAAACCGCAGGATTGGTAACGATTGAGGATGTATTAGAGCAAATTGTCGGCGACATTGAAGATGAACACGATGATCCAGATGATGAAAACTATGTATTTCAACGTAGCGAAAGTGAATATATGCTGAAAGCATTGATGCCTATCGATGATTTCGATGAGTATTTCGGCACTCAATTGGCGACCGATGAATATGACACGATTGGTGGTTTTGTCGTCAGTCAGTTAGAACACATGCCGCATAAAGGTGAAAATTTGGTCGTTGATAATTTTAAATTTGAAGTGATTAAAGCTGATAATCGGCGAATCTATTTGATTAAACTTATACAGTTAAAGTAGCTATTTATGAATTCGTCTAATCAATTTGTTCCTTCGCATTTTACTCGTCGAGCAATCAAGCGTTTTTTGCCGAATACTCAAGCAACTTCACTGGCAATTATTGTATTGGTCAGTTTTGTGCTGATTTATTCTTTGTCTGATTTGTTACTGCCCGTTTTTGTATCCATTGGTATCGCTTATTTACTTGAAGGTGTTGTGCGTCAAACTGAGCATTACAATATGCCGCGTTTTTCAGCGGTAATACTGGTGTTTTCATTGTTTATCACCAGTCTTGTTTTTTTGCTATTTATTTTGATTCCAATTATTTCACAGCAAGCTGTGGAACTTGTACAGCAAATTCCAGAAATTATCAGTCACGCGCAAACAGGCATTATGCGGTTGCCAAAACTGTATCCAAAATTGATTTCTGAAAATAAAATCCAAGAAATTCTCCTCGTTGGACAAAACGAATTACTGAGTTACAGCCAAAGTCTATTGTCGGTTTCAGCTGCTTCCGTGATGGGATTAATTAGCGCGATGATTTATCTGTTTTTAGTTCCGATGATGGTGTTTTTCCTTTTAAAAGATAAAGCGTTGTTAATGGCTTGGTTTACGCATTTTTTACCAAAAGAGCGTCATTTGAGTGTTGATGTTTGGCATGAAGTTGACACGCAAATCGGTAATTATGTGCGCGGGAAATTCGCTGAAGTATTGATTTTATGTGCTGTTAGTTATGTGACGTATGCTGTGATGGGACTAAATTACGCGCTATTGTTGGCTGTGTTGATGGGATTACAGGTAATTTTGCCTTACATTGGCGCAACATTGGTGACATTTCCCGTTTTGGGGGTAGCGTATTTTCAATTTGGTTTAACGAACGATGATTTTATGGCGATTGTAATTGCTTACGCCATTATTCAAGCGGTGGACGGCGTGTTGCTTGTACCATTATTATTTTCAGAAGCTGTGAATTTACACGCGCTTGCCATTATTGTGGCAATTTTATTTTTTGGTGGATTGTGGGGGTTTTGGGGAGTATTTTTAGCAATTCCCTTGGCAACAGTTGTTAAAGCAGTTTTGACTGCGTGGTCACGCTTGGATATTTCTGATTAGTTTTTGTAAAACAGGGTGTCTCCACATAAATGATAGGTAAAACAAGACATTTCTATTGCTTATCAAATTTAAAACGGATTTAAGATAACCGCTACTGCGTAAATGCGTTATAATTCAAACATCAAAACAAATACCCTCCCCGCGCAACTCGCGCATTCTTAAAATTTACAACAGGTAAATCATGTCTGAAGAAACAACTCCATTGTCATTCCGTGACTTAGGAATTATTGAACCTTTACTTAAATCACTTAAAGAAGTTGGTTACGAAACGCCGTCACCGATTCAAGCTCAAACCATCCCATTTATTCTCGATGGCAAAGACGTTTTAGGACAAGCGCAAACTGGCACAGGTAAAACCGCCGCTTTCGCATTGCCAATTTTGTCACGCATTGATTTAAAACAAAAAGATCCACAAGTTTTAGTTTTAGCTCCTACTCGTGAATTAGCAATTCAAGTGGCAGAAGCGTTTCAGCGTTATGCGTCACACATTAAAGATTTTCATGTCTTGCCAATTTACGGCGGTCAAGATTACAGCACGCAATTACGTTCATTGAAACGCGGCGCACATGTTGTCGTTGGTACGCCTGGTCGTGTGATGGATCACATGAGAAAAAATACGTTGTCATTGACGAATTTGAAATTTTTGGTGCTTGATGAAGCTGACGAAATGTTACGCATGGGCTTCATTGATGACGTAGAATGGATTTTAGAACAAACTCCAGAAAATCGTCAGATTGCGTTGTTTTCTGCAACAATGCCAAGCGTGATTCGTAAAATCACCGAAAAATATCTCAACAAGCCTGAACACGTTACGATTAAAGTGACGACCGCATCAGCTGAAAATATCCGTCAGCGTTATTGGTTGGTAAGCGGCGTGCATAAACTTGATGCGTTGACGCGCATTTTGGAAGCCGAAACATTCGACGGCATGATTATTTTCGTGCGAACCAAAACTGCAACGATTGAACTCGCTGAAAAATTAGAAGCGCGTGGATATTCAGCGGCAGCGATTAATGGTGATATGTCGCAAAACTTGCGTGAACGTGCAATTAACCATTTAAAAAATGGCAAACTTGATATTTTGATTGCAACGGACGTTGCAGCGCGTGGTTTGGACGTGGACAGAATTACCCACGTTTTAAATTATGATATTCCTTACGACACCGAATCGTATGTGCATCGTATTGGTCGTACAGGTCGAGCAGGTCGTACAGGTGACGCAATTTTGTTCATCGCTCCGCGTGAACGTAAATTACTTGCCAATATCGAACGTGCAACAAAACAAAAAATTGAAGAGATGGGCTTGCCATCGACTGAAATTATTAACAACAAACGTATCGCTCGTTTTAAACAAAACATTACCGATACGTTAGCAGCGGAAGAATTAAGTTTCTTCGTTCAATTGATTCAACAATATGAAACTGAACATGATGTTACGGCTTTAGAAATTGGCGCAGCATTAGCAAAATTAGTACAAGGCGATGAACCATTGTTGATGTCACCGCCTAAAAAAGTGTCAGAACGTGATCGTGATGACCGTCCACGTCGTGACCGTGATGATTCGCGTGGACGTGGCGACAGAAATGAACGCCCAAGACGTGAATCAAGTGATCGTGGTGAACGTCGTCCTGCAAAACGTGATTTTGGTGCATCAAATATCGAAATGGAAACTTTCCGTATTGAAGTCGGTAACGCGCATGGCATAAAACCAGGCAATATCGTCGGGGCAATCGCGAATGAAACGGGAATCGACGGCGCACACATTGCACGAATTCGTATTGAAGAAGATTACAGTACAGTTGAATTACCCGCAGGAATGCCAAAAGAGTTGTTAAACGAATTACGCAAAGTGCGTGTTGCAGGACAATTATTGAACATTTCAAGTGTATCAGGTGGCGGTAAATCTGAAAGCAAATCGGACGGTCGTAAAACGTTGAAGTTCGACGATAATAAACCAAGAGATAAAGATAAAAAACGCATGGGTTCAACTTCGCGTCGTGCAAAAGAGCCAAAAGACGACTAAAACGCCACGCATAAAAAAAGCCGATACGCAAAAAACGTATCGGCTTTTTTGTGGATAAAAAATTATCTCGCGAATTTTTTGTTGAATTTATCAACACGACCAGCTGTGTCTACAACGCGTTGTTTTCCTGTGTAAAAAGGATGGCAAGAAGAGCAAACTTCGATGTTTAAGTCTTTAGCCAACGCAGAACCGGTCACAAAAGTATTACCGCAACCACAAGTAACGGTAATTTGTTTATAATTAGGATGAATTTCTGGTTTCATGATTTTTCGCATTGCCCACAACGGGCGGTTGATATTAAAAATGCGTATTTTACGGACTTAACTCACAATTCGCAATGGATTCAAACTTTTATGCGTATTATTACTGCCAATACAAACGGAATTCGCGCCGCTGAACGCAAAGGTTTTTTTGCGTGGATGAATACACAAAATGCCGATGTGGTGTGCATTCAAGAAACAAAAGCCCAACTCACACAGTTAGCAGAAGACATTTTTTGCCCCGCGCCCTATCATTGTTTTTATCACGATGCCGAAAAGAAAGGCTACAGCGGTGTCGCGCTTTACTGCAAAACGAAACCTGACGAAGTTATTTATGGTTTAGGTATTGAAGATATTGACCGCGAAGGGCGTTTTATAGAAGCACGATTCGGTAATTTAAGCGTGATTTCGTTGTATTTACCTTCAGGATCTTCAGGTGAAGAACGACAAAATTTTAAGTTTTTTGTTTTAACGCGTTTCAAAACCTATTTAGACGAAATTTCAAAAAATGGACGTGACACAATTATTTGTGGCGATTGGAACATTGCCCACAAAGCAATTGATTTAAAAAATTGGCGTGGCAACCAAAAGAACTCAGGTTTTTTACCCGAAGAACGTGCGTGGCTTGATAATGTGTTTTCAGATGATAAATGGTTTGATGCGTTTCGATTGGTAAATCGAGACGCGGAACAATACACTTGGTGGTCAAATCGTGGTCAAGCGTGGGCAAAAAATGTGGGTTGGCGCATTGATTACCAAATTATCAGCGCGTCATTGCAACATAAAGTCAAAGCCGTCAGTATTTACAAAGATGAGCGTTTTTCTGATCACGCGCCACTCATTATTGATTATGAAAACTGATTTAAAGTTTATGGCACGAGCGTTACAACTCGCAGAACGCGGACGTTTTACTACTGATCCGAATCCGCGTGTCGGTTGTGTGTTAGTAAAAAACGGGCGAATCATTGGCGAAGGTTTTCACGAAAGGGCAGGACAAGCACACGCTGAAATTAAC
Organism: Methylococcaceae bacterium; assembly: GCA_037134135.1. GTDB lineage: Bacteria > Pseudomonadota > Gammaproteobacteria > Methylococcales > Methylomonadaceae > UBA10906. The sequence goes on from JBAXMT010000012.1 coordinate 21,098, forward strand.
GCCTTAAAAAATTCAACGGAAGATACAAGTGGCGCGACAGCTTACGTTACACTAGAACCTTGTAGTCATCATGGTAAAACGCCGCCGTGTTGTGACGCGCTAATTTCGGCAGGAATTAAACGGCTGATTGTCGCCATGAAAGACCCGAATCCGTTGGTTTCTGGTCGTGGTTTGGAACGTTGCAAAGCGGCTGGAATTGAAATTGTTTGTGACGTTTTACGCGCCGATGCTGAAAAATTAAATCGCGGTTTTATTTTACGAATGACCAAAAATCGTCCGTTTATTCGTAGCAAAATTGCAATGAGTTTGGACGGCAAAACGGCGTTGGCGAATGGCGAAAGTCAATGGATTTCATCGCCCGAAGCTCGCGCGGACGTGCATCGTTTTCGGGCGGAAAGTTCGGCGATTCTCACGGGAATTGGAACGGTTTTGGCTGATAATCCGTCGTTGAATGCGCGGGTTGATTTTCCGATTGTGCAACCGATTCGCGTAGTGTTGGATTCAACATTACACATGCCGCCCGATTCGCAAATGTCGAAGTTAGACGGACGAACGTTAATTTTGACCTGTTCGACGGATGAACAAAAACACGCCACTTTGAAACAAGCTGGTTTTGAAACTTACGTTTTACCCGAATCAAACGGGCGTTTGGATTTGCCCGCCGTGATGGAATTTTTAGCCACGCAAGAAATTAACAACGTATTTGTCGAGGCGGGCGCGACCTTGAATGGCGCGTTTCTCGAAGTGGGTTTGGTGGATGAATGGTTGATTTACATGGCTTCGTGCGTGTTGGGCGATAAAGGACGCGGCGCGTTTGCGTTGCCCGAATTGCAATCCATGACCGATAAAAAAATGCTGCAATGGCGCGACGTGCGACACGTTGGCGCAGATTTTCGGCTCACACTTTCTTTTTGATTTTTCACTTTTTTGAGTTTTTACAATGACAGTTATTACACGATTTGCCCCCAGCCCAACCGGTTATTTACACGTTGGCGGAGCGCGTACTGCTTTATTTTCATGGCTTTATGCGCGTAAACACGGCGGCACATTTATTCTCCGCATCGAAGACACCGATTTAGAACGTTCCACCGAAGAATCGGTTCAAGCGATTTTTGACGGAATGGAATGGCTCGGTTTGAATTACGATACCAAACCGACTTTTCAAACGCATAATTTCCCGCGTTACAAAGCGGTTATTGGGCAATTGCTTGAAACGGGTCACGCTTATTATTGCGATTGCAGCAAAGAAGAATTAGAAATTTTGCGCGAACAACAAATGGCGGCAAAAGAAAAACCCCGTTACAACGGCAAATGTCGCGACGCGAACAAGCCGCAAAGTGACAAAACCGTGGTGCGTTTTAAAACGCCGATGGATGGCGCGATTACGATTGCCGATTTGGTGAAAGGCGATATTACCGTTGCGAATAAAGAACTCGACGATTTAGTGATTGCTCGCACCGACGGTTCGCCAACGTACAATTTAACCGTGGTCGTTGATGATATGGACATGAACATTACGCACGTTATTCGCGGCGACGACCATATCAATAATACACCGCGTCAAATCAACATTCTGAATACGTTAAACGCGCCGTTGCCAGAATACGCGCATTTGCCGATGATTTTGGGTTCGGATGGCGCGAGATTGTCGAAACGTCACGGCGCGGTCAGCGTGATGCAATTTCGCGACGAAGGTTATTTGCCGCAAGCGTTGTTGAATTATTTGGTGCGTTTGGGTTGGTCACACGGCGATCAAGAAATTTTTTCAATCGACGAAATGATTGAGTTTTT
>JBAXMT010000013.1:0-22857 GCA_037134135.1 Methylococcaceae bacterium
ATTTTGTTAATCGGCAGCAACGGGCAAGTCGGTTGGGAATTGGCGCGAACACTTTTACCGTTGGGCGAAGTCGTGGCGTTGAACCGTGAACAAGCGGATTTAACCGATTTGGAAAAATTACGCCAAACCGTTCAAACGATTCGCCCCGATGTAATTGTCAACGCGGCGGCTTATACGGCGGTCGATAAAGCGGAAACCGAACGTGATTTGGCGTTTTTAATCAACGCGCAAGCCGTTGACCTGTTGGCACAAGAAGCGAAAAAATGGAATGCGTTGCTGATTCATTATTCGACGGATTATGTATTTGACGGCACGAAAGACGCACCTTATTTTGAAAATGATGCGACCAATCCTTTAAATGTTTACGGTGAAAGTAAGCTCGCGGGCGAGTTGGCGATTCAAGCGAGTGGCGCGGATTATTTGATTTTACGGACAACGTGGGTTTTTGCGGCACGCGGTAATAATTTTGTGAAAAGTATTTTACGATTGGCTGCCGAACGCGACCAACTCAACATTGTCGCCGACCAAATCGGTGCGCCAACGTGGGCGCGTTTGATTGCTGAATCGACGGCGCACATTGTGCGACAAGCTCAACACGAACGTGGCGCGAAAACGTTTGAATCGGGGATTTTCAATTTAACCAGCGCGAGTGAAACGTCGTGGCACGGTTTCGCTGAAAAGATTGTTGAATTAAAGCACATCCCCCCAGCCCCCCTTCAAAGGGGGGAGGCAAATAAAAATTCTTTAGCCCCCTTTGAGGGGGGCGGCGCGATAGCGCGGGGGGTGTGCTTTAAAGATGAGGAAATTCGTTGCGTCATCAATCCAATTCCAACGTCCGAATATCCAACGCCTGCAAAACGACCAGCGAATTCACGGCTTTCAACCGAACGATTAACGCAACGATTTGGCTTGACGATGCCAACGTGGGAAACGACATTAAAACTTTGTTTGGAAGAACTGAAATGAAAATTTTAATCACAGGCGGCGCGGGATTTATTGGTTCTGCATTGATTCGTTATTTGATGAACGACACACAACACAGCGTTTTAAACGTCGATAAATTAACGTATGCGGGCAATTTGGAATCACTTGTTTCAATCGCTGAAAATCCACGTTATGCGTTTTCAGAAACCGATATTTGTCACGGCGAAAAAATCCGTGAAATTTTTGTAGAATTTCAACCCGATGCGGTAATGCACCTCGCGGCAGAATCGCACGTTGATCGTTCAATTGATAAACCTGCGGCGTTTATTGAAACTAACATTGTGGGGACTTACACGTTATTGGAAGCGGCACGTCAGTATTGGACAAATTTAGAATCGACCAAAAAAGCGGCGTTTCGTTTTCACCATATTTCAACTGATGAAGTGTTTGGTGATTTGCACGGCACGGATGATTTATTTACCGAAACAACCCCTTACGCGCCGAGTTCGCCGTATTCTGCCTCGAAAGCCAGTTCTGACCATTTAGTTCGCGCATGGCATCGGACTTATGGGCTGCCGATAATTGTGACGAATTGTTCAAATAATTACGGACATTTTCAGTTCCCTGAAAAACTGATTCCAGTCGTTATTTTGAACGCGCTCGAAGGAAAACCGTTGCCCGTTTATGGCAATGGGCAACAAATCCGCGATTGGCTTTATGTTGATGACCATGCACGAGCATTATTGACCGTGTTGGAAAAAGGCACGATTGGCGAAACCTATAACATTGGCGGTCATAATGAAAAGGCGAATCTCACCGTCGTGCAAACGTTGTGTGACATTCTCGACGAATTGAAACCCGATAAACCGAACGATATTAAAAATTATGCTGATTTAATAACGTATGTCACCGACCGACCAGGTCACGATTTACGTTACGCGATTGATGCCAGAAAAATCGAACGCGAATTGGGTTGGACTCCACAAGAAACGTTTGAAACGGGTTTGCGAAAAACCGTGCAATGGTATTTGGATAATTTGGCGTGGTGTCAGCATATTCAAGATGGCAGTTATCAGCGTGAACGCTTGGGATTAAAGGAAAATTCATGAATTGGAAAGGCATTATTTTAGCGGGTGGCGCGGGAACACGGTTGCATCCGATTACCAAAGCGGTGTCGAAACAACTTTTGCCAGTGTACGACAAACCGATGATTTATTATCCGTTGTCGGTGTTGATGTTGGCGGGCATTCGGGACATTTTGATTATCACCACGCCCGAAGATCAACAAAATTTTAAAACTTTGCTGGGCGACGGTTCAGATTTTGGCGTGCGGCTGGAATACGCCGTGCAACCTAAACCTGAAGGTTTGGCGCAAGCATTTTTAATCGGCGAAGAATTCATTGGCGACAGTCACACTTGTTTGGTTTTGGGCGACAACATTTTCTTCGGACAAGGTTTTTCAGGCAGTTTAAAACAAGCGTTGCAACGTGAAAGTGGCGCGACGGTGTTTGGTTATCAAGTGAAAGATGCCGAACGGTTTGGCGTGGTGGAATTCGACGAAAATAACAAAGTGATTTCGATTGAAGAAAAACCCAAGCAACCCAAATCCAATTACGCCATCACGGGGTTGTATTTTTACGATAATCGTGTGATTGAAATTGCCAAAAATATCAAACCTTCGGCGCGTGGCGAATTGGAAATTACTGAAGTGAATCAAACCTATTTGAACGATGGCGAATTAAACGTTGAGATTTTTGGACGTGGTTTTGCGTGGCTTGATACGGGAACGCACGACAGTTTGTTGGAAGCGGGGCAATTTGTGCAAACGATTGAACATCGTCAAGGTTTGAAAGTCGCGTGTTTGGAAGAGATTGCATTTAATAATGGTTGGCTGACAGCAGAAGATTTAAAAATGCGAGGCAATGAAATGTCGAAAACCGCTTATGGCGCGTATTTGTTAGAATTGAGTGGTTTGTAAAAACTGCATCACGTTTATTTTAAAAGGTTTTATTGTATGACTTCACCGCTTATTCTTGTTGATGGTTCTTCGTTTTTATACCGCGCTTTTCATGCCGTCCCGCCTCTGACCAATTCCAAAGGTGAACCAACCAATGCGATTTTGGGCGTATCGAATATGTTGCGAAAATTACTCAATGAATACAACCCAACATTTATGGCGGTGGTTTTCGACAGTTCGGGTAAAACGTTTCGTCACGAATTATCGGCAGATTACAAAGCTAATCGAACGTCGATGCCTGATGATTTGAAAAGCCAAGTAAAACCGTTACACGCGCTAATTCGGGCAATGGGAATTCCGTTAATCTCAGCCGCCGCAGTAGAAGCTGATGATGTTTTAGGTGTGTTAGCGTGTTATGCCGAACGCGAAGGTCATGACGTGATTATCGCCACTGGCGATAAAGATATGGCGCAACTCGTCAACGATAAAATCACGCTCGAAGACACGATGAGCAAAACCAAACTCAATCCTGAAGGCGTGTTTGAGAAATTTGGCGTGCGACCTGACCAAATTGCCGATTATTTAGCATTGGTTGGTGACAGTTCCGACAACATTGCTGGCGTACCGAAAGTGGGTGCAAAAACCGCTGCTAAATGGCTTGCCGAATATGAAACGCTTGATAATTTGGTTGTAAATGCCGACAAAATCACAGGCAAAGTCGGCGAGAATTTGCGTGAACATTTGCCGAAATTAGAACTCGCTAAAAAATTAACTGTCATTCGTTGTGATTTGGAATTGCCTTACAACATGGCGGATTTAACGCGCCGACCTTTTCATGATGAACAGTTGCGCGAATTTCTAAATGAACTTGGATTTTTATCTTGGTTAAATTTATTAAATAAAAATTCTCCCAGTATCGACACGAAGCCTTTTTTAAAAAATGTCGAACTACCTGAAGCCACTGAAAACACTTCAACCGCGCATTACGACACGATTTTAACCTTGCCGCAGCTTGACGCATGGTTGGCGCGATTAGAAAAATCCGCCTTGATTGCAATTGATACCGAAACCACGAGTGTGGATTATATGAAAGCGGAACTTGTCGGATTATCGTTTGCGGTTCAAACAGGCGAAGCCGCGTATTTGCCGCTCGCCCATAATTATCCCAACGCGCCAACACAATTAAATCGTGAAGTGGCTTTAGAAAAATTACGTCCACTTTTAGAAAGTCCAACGCATTTAAAGGTCGGACAAAATTTAAAATACGATTATCACGTTTTGGCGAATCATGGTGTGACGTTGCGCGGCATTGCTCACGACACGATGTTGGCTTCTTACGTTTTAGACAGCACAGGCAAACACAATTTAGATTTTCTCGCGCAAAAACACCTGAATTTAAAAACGATTCGTTTTGAAGAGGTTGCTGGCAAAAAAGGCGTTAAACAACTGAATTTTTCAGATGTAGCGATTGATGTCGCCACTCGTTACGCCGCCGAAGATGCTGATGTTTGTGTGCGTTTGCATCATGCGTTACAAGCAAAATTGCAAGCTGAACCGAATTTGCTTGCGCTTTATCACGATTTAGAAATGCCGCTGTCGTCGGTTTTAGCGCGAATTGAGAGAAATGGTGTTTTGATTGATGACGATTTGCTCATGAATCAAAGTTTTGAACTTTCTCAGCAAATCATGTCGCTTGAACAACAAGCGCACAATGTCGCAGGTCACAATTTTAATTTAGGTTCGCCAAAACAAATTCAAACGATTTTGTATGAACAATTAAATTTGCCTGTTCTAAAACGTACGCCGACTGGGCAACCTTCAACTGATGAATCGGTGCTGCAAGAATTAGCGGAAGATTATGAATTACCAAAACTGCTGATTGATCATCGTAGTTTGAGCAAATTGAAATCGACGTATATTGATAAATTGCCGCAACAAATCAATGTTAAAACGGGGCGCGTTCACACGTCTTACAATCAAGTCGTAACAGTGACGGGGCGACTTTCGTCGTCAGATCCGAATTTGCAAAATATCCCAATTCGTAGCGCGGAAGGTCGCAAAATTCGTCAAGCGTTTATCGTGCCAAACGGTTACAAAATTGTTGCGGCAGATTATTCGCAAATTGAATTGCGAATAATGGCGCATTTGGCAAACGATGATGGTTTGATTACCGCGTTTCAAAAAGGCGAAGACATTCATCGTGCCACTGCGTCGGAAGTTTTCAACGTGCCGCTTGATGAGGTCACGAATGAATTACGGCGCAATGCAAAAGCCATTAACTTCGGTTTGATTTACGGAATGTCGGCGTTTGGGTTGGCGAAACAATTGGATATTTCACGCACCGACGCGCAAACCTATATCAATGCGTATTTTGCGCGTTATCCCGACGTGAAAAAGTACATGAACGAAACGAAAATTTTGGCAAAAGAACAAGGTTTTGTTGAAACGATTTTTGGGCGACGATTATATTTACCAGAAATTAACTCAAAGAATGCGATTTTGCGCCAATATGCAGAACGCACCGCGATTAACGCGCCCATGCAAGGTACAGCAGCAGATATTATTAAACGTGCGATGTTAAAAGTCGATGCGTGGTTGGCGACTGAAAATGTTGATGCAAAAATGATTATGCAGGTTCACGACGAATTGGTTTTTGAAGTGAAAACAGAGCAACTCGACAGCACGATTGAAATGATTAAAACGCTAATGAATAGCGCGGCAGAATTAACCGTGCCGCTAATTGTGGATGTTGGCGTAGGAAATAATTGGGACGAAGCGCATTAAATTTACGAGCGATGCTCACTATTCCAAATCACGACGATTCAAAGCCAACCATTGCAATGCAATCATAGGAATTGCCGAATCAATTTCGTTACGCGCCATCATTTGATAAGCGTCCGTGAATGGCACAGCACGCACTAAAATATCTTCATTTTCATCTTTTACGCCATGAATCCCGCCCACATTTTCACTATTCACTAAGCCACAAAATAACGTAATTTTTTCAGACGAACCACCAGGTGATAAATAAAATGAACTGATACGAATTAAATCCAGAATTTCACAACCTGCTTCTTCTAAAGATTCACGTCGTGCAACATCTTCAGGTGTTTCGCCTTCTTCCATAATGCCCGCCACAATTTCAATCAACCACGGTGTGTTAATCGGATTTTCAACCGCACCAACCCGAAATTGTTCAATTAAAACGACTTCATCACGTTTTTTATCATACAAAACCACTGCCACACAATTTCCACGCACAAATAATTCGCGTGTCATTTCTTCGCTCCAACCACCTGCAAATAACGTGTGTTGCAAACGTTGTTTTTCCATACGGAAAAAACCGTTGTACACAGTATCTTTGTTTAGAATTTTCACATCTTTTTTCATGTTATAATTGCGCCAAATCAAGGTTTTAAAGGAAAAATAGATGCCGCACGATAGACCAATTTCACCGCATTTACAAATTTACACCCTGCCGATTACAGGGATAATTTCAATCTGTCATCGCTTGACTGGTGTATTTTTAAGCATCGGTTTAATCGGTTTCGTAACGATATTATGGCAAATCCGAAACGGAATGTTGTCTTATCTACAAATGCAATCCATGTTGCAATTTTTTCCCGTAAAACTTCTAATTGCGGGTTTTATTTACGCCCTTATTTTTCATTTGTGCCATGGTATTCGGCATTTAATCTGGGATGTGGGATACAGTTTTTCGAGTGAAATGTTGACGCGCTATGCGCTGATAGAAATTATCGCTTCTCTTTTTTTAAGCATCATCACACTGGTGGTACTTTTATGAAATCAGGCGCACATCATTGGTCGATGCAGCGACTTACGGCGATTTTATTGATTCCATTGTCTTATTGGTTGCTGGCATTTTTGCAGCTTTGTTTGCACGCAAATTATTTTGAAATGACGGAGTGGCTGGCTTCACCCATAAATGAAATCGGTTTGAGTGCGTGGTTATTGGTAGTTTTTTATCACGCAGCGATTGGACTGCAAGTGGTTTTGGAAGATTACGTTTCACATCGCGGCAAACAATTTATTGCTATTTGGATTTCAAATTCTTTGTTTGCTGGACTTGCCATTAGTTCAATCATTCTCTTACTTCATGGATAGATACTTATGTTAATGAAAACACCTGCTTTTATTCTCGACGAAACACAGTTGCTTACAAACTTAAACATCTTGGCTGATATTCGGAAAAAATCGGGTTGCAAAGTGCTTTATGCAATGAAAGCCTTGCCTTGTTCTCGTGTGTTAGAAATTGCTAAACCGTTTGTCGATGGATTTGCAGTAAGTTCATTATTTGAAGCACAGCTCGCACAAGAAATTTTAAATGGACAAGGCGAAGTTCATTTAACAACGCCAGCGTTAATTGCAGATGAACTTTATGAATTGACTACGTTGTGTACACACATCAATTTCAATTCACTCACGCATCACAATCGTTATGCGCCAATTGTTGAAACACAAGCCAAAATGGGTTTGCGTGTTAATCCCAAATTGTCATTTTTAGCTGATGAACGATATAACCCTTGTCGGCAAAATTCTAAATTAGGCATTGATATTGATACGCTGTGGCAATCGAATTGTTTAGAATTAGAACAAGTCAGCGGGCTACATTTTCATACTGTTTTTTCAGCAACTGATTTCACACCGTTATTACAAACCATCGAAAAATTACGGCGTTACTTTGGAAATCAATTAGAAAAATTACAATGGCTCAATTTTGGTGGCGGTTATTTGTTTCACAGTATTTCGGATTATCAGCCATTTATTGATTTGGTCATTGAATTACGTCGTGAATTGAAAGTCGAAATTTATATCGAATTAGGCAAAGGTATTATTGGTAATGCGGCTTCCATTGTGGCGAGCGTGATTGATGTTTTCGAGAGCGATGGCAAAACCGTGGCGATTTTAGACACGTCTATAAATCATAATCCCGAAGTCTTTGAATATCAGCGTTCGCCAACGGTTTTGGAACATAATTCTAACGGACGTTATAACGTTATTTTAGCGGGTGGAACGTGTTTAGCAGGTGACGTTTTTGGCGAATACCGTTTCAAGCAACCATTAGAATTAGGCGATAAAATCACTTTTGAAAATGTAGGAGCCTATACGTTAATTAAAGCGCATCGTTTTAATGGGCATAATTTCCCCGATATTTATTTGCAACACGCCAATGAAGAATTGGAATTACTTAAACAATATACTTATCAAGATTATCAGCAACAATGGTCAATGACCGCCCAGAAAATCTAATATCTTCAATATCAAATCATTCACTTACGCACGCACACACAAATGACAACAACTCAACAACGATTATCAGAAATTTTCGACACATTACCTCAATACGAGCAAGATATTTTATTGGTTTTGGCAGTAATTTACGCTCCTATTGGACAATTGAATTTGCAGCACACTTTGAAAGCAGCGGGATTAGATTCGATAACAATAAAAGCAGTCAATCGAGATTTTCAAGAGCGTTTTCAAAAAATGGGTTTTGTGATTAGTTCGCACGATGGCTGGTATTGTCATCGTGATATTTCTGAAACACTGATGCGAACTGCGATAACCAAACCGTGGTTTATCAAATTGGCACAAAATCTTATTATGGAAAAAGAGGGCTATTCTTATTCACCCGCTAAGTTTCTTGTGTTGCATCAAATGAAAAAATTGCGTTTGTTTCTTTATCAAAATAATGAAACAGGTTTTGCAGCGAATATCGCGGTGTTATATCAAGATTATCCAGACCATTTTGCTGAACTTATTCAACAACTTTTTTTCGAGCATTTTGATCGTGAATGGTTTGCAGAATTACCCGAAAAAATTCGTTTTTTAGTTTTGAAATACAGTTTGGGTGACGACTATTTAAATTTTGATTCAAAATCCAATGCGAAAAAAAATGGGCTTTATGCGTTATTAGAACAATCATTTGGGCAAACAAAACCAAATGATTTAGACATTCGACACACGGTAATTGAACAACGATTATTTCGTGGCAACGAAAAAGAAGCGATTGAATGGTTGCAAGATGATAGTTCAGCGGATGGTCTGAAACTTCACGCGATATTAGCGATATGGCACAACCGTTACGATGATGCGCTCGATTTTTTTCATGCGGCTTTAAAACTTCTTAGAAAAGGCAATAAACGTCACGCAACGCTAGGTGGTTTATATGATTTCTTTTATGGATTGATGTTATTTCGCAGTCGCACATTAACGAACTTGCAGCAGTTACGGCAGTATTTGTCGATTTTTTATAATAAAGGTCGAGTCATGTCGCAAGTAAATAAGCTGTTATTCAATGCGTTGGAAATTTATCAGGGGAGTGACAAACACCTTGAAGGTACGTCGATAACGTCTAAACGTCATTCAGCTTATGAAAATTTAGTACAAGTTTTATTGCTGCATTGGTTAGATGAAACGGATCGAATCAATAGTCCCACAAAGCAGGTTATTTTTCTCGCACCTTTAGCAAATTATTGCCAAGTTGCTCAAGAATTAAATCACGTTTGGTTTGCGGCAATGAGTTCTGCGTTATTGCAACGAATCGGTTATCCGCATAAAACCTGTGACAAAATCGCAAAATACTATGTTGACGTTCCATTTTTACAATTGATTGATGCTTTTCCGCGCACGGCGGCATGGGAACGCGCATTAGAAGCCTTGAGTCAAGTCAATACATTACCCTCAGCGGTTGAATCCGCCGCACCATTAGAATTACGAATGATTTGGACGTTGCGATTAGATAATAATGGTATTGCACTTGAACCCAAAGAACAGCGTATGGGTAAAAATGGCAATTGGTCGAAAGGACGCGCAGTTGCTTTGAAACGTTTGCACAGTGAGTTAAATACGTTTGAGTATTTGACCGAACAAGATCAGCGTATTTGCAAAAAAATCCAGATTAGTCGAAACGACGATTACAACTATTACTCAAACGATACTTATGTTTTGCCAGAAGAAGCATTATTTGAAGCGGTTGGACATCCGAACATTTATTGGGCAACTCAAGTTCAATATAACGCACCGATTGATATTCAAACCGCTGCACTTCAACTTTTAGTTCAAGAGCAAGATGACAAATTGCATTTGGCTTTGATACCGCAAATCACGCGTGAAGCTCAAATTGTTATCCAAAAAACCGCTACAGGTGTTTTGTTATATGACATCAATGAACAGCATCGGCAAGTCGCTTCAATTTTAGGTGAAAAAGGTTTAACGATTCCTGTCAGCGCACGGCAACGAGTAATGGATTCGATTTCATCAGTAGCATCAATGTTGACGGTGCAATCGAATATGGTTGGTATGGCAACACAAGCTGAATCGGTTGATGTAGATAGCCGTTTGCATTTGCATTTACAGCCGATGGGTCAAGGCATTCAGATGGAAGTATTTATACAACCATTTTTCGACGGAGGCCCTTTATATAAACCAGCCACGGGTGGAACAACCGTATTGGCAGATATTGACGGCAAGCAATTACAAACCACGCGTGATTTTGACGTTGAAAAACAACATATTGTCGAATTGCTTGATGGTTGCCCCGATTTACCGCCTGAAAATTCGTTGAAATGGTCACTCGAAGATGCAGATGTCGCTTTAGAAACGTTGTTGAATTTACAAAATTTAGGTGAATTTGCCGTCTTGGAATGGCCCAAAGGTAAAAAAATTCGTTTAAGTCGCGAACTCGGTTTATCTCAAACTCGTTTTTCTGTTCGTCACGAACAAAATTGGTTTAGTGTTGAAGGTGATTTGCAAATTGACGACGGACAAGTGTTGGATATGCAGCGTTTAATGAGTTTGTTGGCAAATTCATCGAGTCGTTTTTTACAATTAGAAGATGGACAAATCGTTACATTAACCAAAGAATTGCGCCAACGTTTAGATGATTTACGCGGTGTTGGTGAAGTTAAAGACGACAAAGTGCAATTTCACACACTCGCAGCCCAAACATTGGACGAAATTACCAACGGTATGGAAATCAAAGCCAGCAAACCGTGGAAAGACCAGCTTAAAAAACTAGATCAATTAGTCGATTTAAAACCTCAAGTACCTTCGACGTTACAAGGTGAATTGCGTGATTATCAACATGAAGGATTTGTGTGGATGAGTCGTTTAGCGCATTGGGGGGCGGGTGCGTGTTTAGCTGATGACATGGGGTTGGGGAAAACGATTCAATCGTTGGCGTTAATTTTATCGCGTGCGCCAAATGGCGCGACCTTGATTCTTGCGCCAACGTCTGTTTGTATTAATTGGGCAGAAGAAGCGGCGCGTTTTGCACCGACGTTGAATGTTCAAATTTTCGGCAACGGCGACCGCCAAACAATGCTGGATAATGCGGGCGCGTTTGATTTGATTATTTGCAGTTATGGCTTGTTGCAAACGGAAGGCGAGCGGTTGCAGGAAGTGCAATGGCACACCTTGATTGCCGATGAAGCGCAAGCGATTAAAAACGGCATGACAAAACGTTCAAAAGCCGCAATGGCGTTGAAAGCAGATTTTAGAATGGTGACGACAGGCACACCGATTGAAAACCATTTGGGCGAATTGTGGAATTTGTTTAACTTTATCAATCCGAGTTTGTTGGGTTCATTGGCGCAATTTAATGAGCGTTACGCAAATCCAATTGAAAATAATCACGACCATAACGCACAACAACGTTTGAAAAAAGTGTTGCGTCCTTTTGTATTACGACGTTTGAAAAATGACGTTTTAACCGAATTACCAGCGCGTACTGAAGTTACATTGCATATTGAATTAAGCAACGAGGAACGAGCATTTTATGAAGCCTTGCGCCGCGAGGCTTTGAAAGTGATGCAAGAATCACAAGCAAAAGGCGGTCATCAACAATTACAAGTATTAGCGGAAATTATGAAGTTGCGCCGCGCGTGTTGTAATCCACGTTTAGTTATGGAAGATAGCCCGTTAATGAGTTCAAAACTCGAAGCCTTTGAAGAGTTAGTCGATGAGCTTCTTGATAACAAACACAAAGCCTTAGTTTTTAGTCAATTTGTTGGGCATTTGACGTTGATTCGGGAATTACTCGATAAAAAGAAAATTCCTTACCATTATTTAGACGGTTCAACGCCTGTCGCGCAACGCAAAAAAGCAATGAATGCGTTTCAAGCAGGTGATGGCGATTTATTTTTAATCAGTTTGAAAGCGGGTGGCACAGGTTTGAATTTAACCGCAGCGGATTATGTGATTCACATGGATCCGTGGTGGAATCCAGCCGTTGAAGATCAGGCTTCTGATCGAGCGCATCGGATGGGACAAAAACGTCCTGTTACGATTTATCGTTTGGTCGCAAAAGATACGATTGAAGACAAAATTGTTGCGTTGCATCATCAAAAACGAGATTTGGCGAATAGCTTATTGGAAGGCGGTGAATTGAGTGGAAAAATGTCAGTAGATGCGATGTTGGCGTTGTTGCGTGATGTGGAATTACCGTGAAATTTGAACAGAGTAACTTTTATGTTGTCTGAATTTTCGTTAATTGATAAATTTTTCAAAAAGAACGTGCCTAAAAATCCAGAAACTCGTTTAGGAATTGGTGACGATTGTGCATTGTTGTCGATTCCAAGCGGTTATGAATTGGCAATCACGACCGACACGATGGTTGAAGGCGTGCATTTTTTCGCCGATGCAAATCCCGCGCAGTTGGGACATAAATTGTTGGCAGTAAATTTGAGTGATTTAGCCGCGATGGGCGCAAAACCATTGGCGGTTACGCTCGCGTTGACGTTGCCGAATATCGATGAACGTTGGTTGAGCGAATTTTCGGAAGGATTTTTGACGTTGGCGAAATTTTACAATGTCGATTTAATTGGTGGCGACACCACGAAAGGCGCGTTGACGTTGACCGTGCAAGCAATGGGTTTAGTGCCAAATGAACAAGCGTTGAAACGTTCCACCGCGCAAGTCGGTGATTTGATTTATATGACAGGATTGTTGGGCGAAGCAGGTTTAGGGCTGAAAATCAAACAGGGTTACGATTGCCAATCTGAAAATGCGTTGATTCGTTTTCATGAACCGATGCCGCGCATTGAAATCGGTTTAGCATTACGCGGAATTGCGAGCGCGTGCATTGATATTTCAGACGGATTAGTGGGCGATTTAGGACATATTTTGAACCAAAGCGGTGTGGGCGCGTGTGTCGATTTCGATAAATTACCGCTTTCCGACGACGTGAAACGCTACATTGAAAATACGGGCGATGAATTCATGCCGCTAATTTCTGGCGACGATTACGAATTGTGTTTTACCGTGCCGCTGAGCAAAATAAATCTTGTACCGAAAAACTGCACGGCGATTGGCATTATCGAAAAAGAATCGGGTTTGCGTTTAAAAAAATTTGGTCACATTCAAACATTCACGGCGAAAGGTTATGAACATTTTTCTTGAACATTACGGCAAAAATAAACTCACCCGAAAAACTATTCTGACAAATCCGATTTTGTTTTTAGCGTTTGGTTTTGGTTCGGGTTTAGTCAAAAAAGCTCCTGGAACGTGCGGCACATTGGCGGCGATTCCCGTTTATTTGTTGTTCGCGCAAACGCCATTTTGGTTTTATAGCGTGTTGACAATTTTGGTGACGTTCATCGGTATTAAAATTTGTGATGACGCGGCAAATTTGCTTGGCGAACACGATTTTAATGGCATTGTGTGGGACGAAATCGCGGGTTATTTGATTGCAATGTGGTTTGTGCCGTTCAGTTGGCAAGCGGCGATTTTGGGTTTTGTGTTGTTTCGCTTTTTCGATATTTTGAAACCATTTCCGATTAAATGGGTCGATAAACACGTTCACGGTGGTTTTGGAATTATGCTTGATGATGTTTTGGCAGGTTTGGCGGCGGGCGGTGTGCTGTTGATTTGTAAATATATTGGCGTGTAAATAACAACCGAAATGATTTTTCCGCATTTCCCAAAAGAATAAATTCCCCCGCAAAAAGTAACGAGGGAATTTACTTCGTTGCAGATTTAAAAATTAAGCTGCAAAATTTTTCGCGGCAAAATTCCAATTAACTAAAGCCCAAAAAGCTTCTAAATATGCAGGACGTGCATTGCGATAATCAACATAATAAGCGTGTTCCCAAACATCACACGTCAAAATTGGTGTTTGACCTGTTGTCAACGGGCAACCTGCATTGCTGGTGCTAACTAATGCCAAACTACCATCAGCATTTTTAACAAGCCACGCCCAACCAGAACCGAAAGTTGTCACAGCCGTTTTAGTGAATTCTTCTTTGAACTTTGCAAAAGAACCAAACGTTGCGTTAATTGCATCACCTAATTCTCCAGTGGGTTCACCACCCGCATTTGGAGCTAAACAATTCCAATAAAACGTATGATTCCAAACTTGCGCGGCATTGTTAAAAATTCCCCCCGTTGCTTTTACAACGATTTCTTCTAACGATAAATTTTCAAATTCAGTTCCAGGAACTAAATTATTTAAGTTTGTGACGTAAGTTTGATGATGTTTACCGTGGTGAAATTCCAAGGTTTCAGATGAGATATAAGGATCAAGTGCATCTTTTTCAAACGGTAACGCGGGTAATTCAAAAGCCATAACAATCTCCTAAAAGTAAATAATAACCAAGTAATTTAATGCAGATTAACTTTAGCATTGATTAGCGATTAAATAAAATTTTAACGATGCGAGATAAGCAACAATAATCAAAAAAACTACGATTCACTTTACAAATTAGGGTTTAAATCCTTGCAAACACTTCAAATAACCAGTGTTCTAATGGTATATTGCCCATAATAAAAACAAGAAAAAATACAGTTCTAACCAGGAGAGTTCTTAATGATTAACGAAAGTGTTGATAAGTCAAAACGACAGTTTCTGACGACGGCATTAACTGTCGTAGGTGCAGTCGGTACAGGCTATTTAGCAGTTCCTTTTTTGTCGCAAATGCAGCCAAGCGTAAAGGCAATGGCAGCGGGTGCGCCTGTTGAAGTGGACATCAGTAAAATAGAAGCTGGACAATTGATTCGTGTCGCGTGGCGTGGAAAACCTGTCTGGGTGTTGCAACGTACGCCCGAAGTTTTAGCAACATTAACGACATTAGATAATCAATTGAGTGACCCTCAATCGAATCAATCAAGCCAACCTGACTCAAGCAAAAATCCAGCGCGTTCAATGAAACCTGAAATTTTTGTCGCAGTCGGTTTGTGTACGCATTTAGGTTGTTCCCCCACTTTTAGACCTGAAGTTGCGCCACATGATTTAGGCGCAGATTGGAAAGGTGGTTTTTTCTGTCCGTGTCACGGTTCGTGGTTTGATTTGGCAGGACGTGTTTACAAAGGCGTTCCTGCACCGACAAATTTAGAAGTTCCTCCTTATCGTTATATTACTGACACGCAAATTATTATTGGCGAAGAGGAGAAAGCGGCATGAATTTAAAACCAACTCGTTTAAGAATGTGCGGTAATTGGGTTTTAGACCGTTTTCCACTCGCGCAAGTTTGGAATGAACACATGGCGCATTATTACGCGCCGAAAAATTTTAACTTTTGGTATTTCTTCGGCTCGCTCGCGTTATTGGTTTTGGTTAATCAATTTGTCACTGGCATTTTGCTGACGATGAATTACAAACCTGATGCAAAATTCGCATTTGATTCCGTCGAATACATTATGCGTG
Source organism: Methylococcaceae bacterium (assembly GCA_037134135.1). Lineage (GTDB taxonomy): Bacteria > Pseudomonadota > Gammaproteobacteria > Methylococcales > Methylomonadaceae > UBA10906. Next base: position 15,546 of record JBAXMT010000013.1, read on the forward strand.
ACGTGAATTGGGGCTGGCTAGTGCGATATATGCACTCAACAGGCGCATCAGCATTTTTCATTGTTGTTTATTTGCACATGTTCCGAGGCTTACTTTACGGTTCATTTAAACAACCACGAGAATTGATTTGGATTTTCGGGATGCTGTTATTTGTCGCGTTAATGGCAGAAGCCTTCATGGGATATTTATTGCCTTGGGGACAAATGTCATATTGGGGCGCACAAGTTATTATTTCGCTATTCAGCGCGATTCCTGTGATTGGCGACGATTTAGCCTTATGGATTCGAGGCGATTACGTTATTTCTGATGCGACCTTGAACCGATTTTTTGCATTTCATGTTATCGCTGTACCGTTGGTTTTAGTTTTATTAGTTTTCATGCACATCGTTGCATTGCACGAAGTTGGCTCAAATAATCCAGACGGCGTAGACATCAAAAAATCAAAAGATCCTTGGGGACATCCTGTTGATGGTATTCCATTTCACCCTTATTACACAGTGAAAGATGTTGTTGGCGTAGCGGTATTTCTGATTTTCTTTGCGACAATCATTTTCTATATGCCAGAAATGGGCGGTTACTTTTTAGAACACGCGAATTTTATTCCCGCTGACCCGATGAAAACACCTGAACACATTGCGCCAGTTTGGTATTTCACACCATTTTATTCAATTTTGCGTGCGATTCCCGACAAATTTGCAGGTGTAATTGGTATGGGCGGTTCGATTGTCGTATTGTTTTTATTACCGTGGCTCGATCGTGGCAAAGTGAAATCTATTCGTTATCGCGGCGGCATTTACAAAAAAGCATTGATGCTTTTCGTGGTGAGTTTTATCGCATTAGGTTATTTGGGTACACAGCCTGTTACGCCATTGGCGACAATCATGGCGCGTATTTTTACAGCGTATTATTTTGGTTTTTTCTTATTGATGCCTATTTATACTCGCTGGGAAAAACTCAAACCCGTTCCGAGTCATCTTACGACGCAGCCCACTTTGGAAGAACGCATTCCAGATATGATTGCGGTATTTAATGAAGTGATTGAAACAAAATCTGTCACCACAGAAGAGGGTGTAACGGAATTGAAAAAACACTTTAATCCAACAGGCGCGAAAAATGTGTTGATTCGCACGGCAAAAAATTTGAAAGAGAGCCTCGACTGATATGAAAAAATTACTTTCATTGTTTTTATTAGTGTTGTCGGTCAATGTCTTTGCTTCGGGCGGTGTGCAATTGCAAGACGCAGATATTGATTTAACCGATAAAGTGTCATTACAACGTGGCGCGAAGTCTTTTGTAACTTATTGTTTAGGCTGTCATTCAGCAAAACAAATTCGTTATTTGCGGGTTGCTAACGATTTGGGATTGGATGAAAAACACGTTTTAGATGACATCGCCCCCGAAGGTGCTGGAATTTATGACCAATTACATTCGGCGATGAATAAACATGATGCTGAAAAATGGTTCGGCACGCAACCGCCTGATTTATCATTGATTGCCCGTTCACGCGGGGCAGATTGGCTTTATAGTTATTTGAAAGGCTTTTATGTTGATAAAGCGCGTCCGTTTGGTGTGAATAACGCAATTTTTGAAGATGTTGGTATGCCAAATCCATTGTGGCAATTACAAGGTGAACAAAAACCTGTTTTTGTTAACGATGGTGAAAGACGAGTTTTAGACAAATTAGTAAGTGCAAGTGCTGGCACGCAAAGCCCAGAAGAATTCGACAAAACAGTAAATGATTTAGTGAATTTCTTAGTTTATGTCGGCGAACCTGTTCAACTTGAACGTCAAAAAATGGGCAAATATGTCCTGTTTTTCTTATTTGTTTTCTTGGCTATCTCGTATTTATTGAAAAAAGAATACTGGAAAGACGTGCATTAAATTCGTATTTCGCGGCGAAAAATAAGTGTGTTTTTCGCCGCCCCGAAAATGTGTCAATCGTGTATAATGTAGCCTGTTTTTATGGTTTTTTCCCTTCTTAAGAGGTTGTTTTTGTGACCAATATAGCTACCCGTAAATCTGTTATGACTCTCTATTCTTCACCTATTTGTGTTATGAGCCATTGCGCTCGATTTGTGCTGGAAGAAAAAGGCATTGCTGCCGACATCGTATATTACGATCCAGAAAATCCACCTCAAGATTTGTTAGAGGATAATCCAAGCGGCGTTTCTCCAACGCTGATTGAGCGTGATTTGGTGCTTTATGATTCGCGCATCATTATGGAGTATTTAGATGAGCGTTTTCCTCATCCACCACTACATCAAATGGATCCTGTTTCGCGTGCAAGCGCACGCATGTTGATTAAACGCATTGATCAAGAATGGTACGTTTTACTTGATGATGTATTACATACGGGCGAAAAAAAATCGGCAAAAGCAAAGAAAACGTTGCGTGAAAGTTTGTTAAACGCAGCGTCTATTTTCGCAGCGCGTCCGTACTTTATGAGTGAAGAATTTTCGTTAATCGACTGTGTCGTTGCGCCGTTACTATGGAGAATGCCGAGTATCGGTATTGATTTAAAAGATGCTCACGATGATGTTATTAACAACTACGCGCAACGTATGTTTAATCGCCCAGGATTTAGACGCAGTCTCAGTGAAGCTGAAAAAGATTTAGCGGATTTGCCAAAATGACCTCATTAAAACCGTATTTAATTCGTGCGATTTACGAGTGGATTTTAGACAATAATTTCACTCCGTTTTTGTTGGTTGATGCCAATCATCATGCGGCAGTTTTACCGCAACAATTCGCACAAGATGGTCGGATTATTTTAAATATCCGACCTACTGCGATTGATGCTTTGTCTTTAGGTGATGACGCGATTGAGTTTAATACCCGTTTTAGTGGTAAATCGACCTACATTAACGCGCCTGTCGCGGCGGTGTTGGCAATCTATGCGAAAGAAAATGGCAAAGGTATGGTGTTTGAAGCAGAGGAATCTCAAAATGAGGAGCCGCCAACACCTCCACCAGAACCGCCTAAAAAAGCGAGACCAACATTGCGTGTTTTGAAATAAAGTACGATTTTGAATCCAAAATAAAGGAGGGGGGGATTACTAAAAAAGTAATCCCCCCTTTTTTGTGTTTACCAATAATTATGATGATGTGGACGAGAATATGAACGATGTTCACTGCGTTCAAAATAACGATAACGAGGCGGTGGTGGCACGGGTACATAATAAGACTGCGGATGATAAATGGGCGTGACCGTGTTATAGCGCGAATAGCCGTAGGGATTTGTATAAATGCAGCCACTCAAACATAACGCACTAAAACTAATCAGCAGTAATCGTTTCATTTTTATCCCCTAAAATTTAATATCAATTATTTTTTGGATTCAGTCTTGTCTTCAGTGTTGGTGTTTGCCACAAATAACGTTAAACATTCCAATTCGCTTTCTGTGTAATTATTGCGAGCTTCCATTAAATTTTTAGCCGAACCAAATGCTTCACGCAATTCGTCTAATGTTTTTTTCGGATCTTCTGATTGTGTTAATGTCAGCATTTTCGTGTAGTTACGATAAGCCGTTAATCGTGCTGGATCGAAAGCAAAAATGCCATCCATATTTTTTGCAGATGCTTCCACAATACAATCCGCCATTTTATCTTGTGGGACATTGTATTCTTTTGCACCTTCTACTTTTTGATCTCGTGATAATTCAGCTAAAACGGCGGCGTTGTAATTGTTCTTGTCGCTACAGCCAGTGAACATTAAGGTAACAATTGAAATTAATACAATTTTTTTCATAAGTTTGAAATAAGTTTTTTGAGTAAGTTAAAAATTAAGTGAGTGATAAAGTGGTACGAATTTCAGTCGCATTTTTGGCTGAAATATGAAAGGCGCGTAATTCTAAAATGCCTTTGGTATTTAATGAAATAATGAAGTGCAATGCTTCTGGATACGTTACAGATTCTAAATCTAATGTTGATGGACAGGCTGGTGCGGTTGGGTGCGAATGATAAATGGCAAATAATTCTTCACCGTTTTCACGCATTTTTTTCATAGCAGAAATTTGTTGTTTAGAATCCAGCAAAAATTGATTTTGCGGATGTTCAGCAACATTTTCAATTGGATAACATTGAATTGGCACGTCATTTTTGCTACTTACTAAACCACAAATTTCCGCATCAGGTGAAATTTGCGCTAGATGTAATAATTGACTGGTCAGTTTGCGTGACAGTTGAATTTCAGTAATCATTAGATTTTCTCGTGTATAAAAAGTAATTTGATGATAATTGACAACAAAGATACCAGATTGAAGCATCAAAGTAATGTCATTAAGGTTTATAAATTCACAGATTATGACAGCGTGAGTCACAAAAAATTAGGATCAGAATATGAGCAGTAAACGAGTAACGATGAGTTCCTTTTGTGCATGGGACGGTGAAACATTAGTGCTTAACATTTTAGGGAAACCAAGTGCAAAACAAGATGTCATCGGCAAAGCCAAAGGAAATCAGTTAAAAATAAGTGTCACAGCAACACCTGTCGGCGGTAAAGCAACGGATCACATGGTTCGATTTTTGGCGAAGGAATTTGATGTCACAAATGCGGATATTGAAGTTGTATTTGGGCGACTTAATGTTAACAAACAACTTCGCATTAAATCCCCTAAAAAGTTACCTTCTGTCATCTGCAAACAATTAGCCGATTTATGATTCCTCAACTTTCATTATTACGGCAGCTAATTCCTGTGATGGGATTCACTGTTTTGTTGTGGCTCAGTTTTTTAGTGTTGCGAGAATTTTTACTGACGCTCATCTGGGCATTTATTGTGGCTTATACTTTCTTTCCGCTTTATCAAAAATGTACGCGCTATTTCAATGGCAATACTGTTTTGAGTGCGTTGATTTTGACAGGCACAATGACCACGCTGATTATTATTTTGGCATACAGCTTGTTACATTTATTACAAGAAGAAATCTCTCGTGCTTATTCGTTACTTGTCGTGAATTTTAACCAGCCGACGATTGAATTGCCGCCAATTATTCGTTCATTGCCTTATGTTGGTAAATATCTACAAAATCATTTGAATGAATTGATAGAAGACCGCGATGTTTTAAATGCACAACTTATTGAATGGGCAAAATACAGTTTAGGTGAAATGGCGCAAGTTTTACGCGGGTTTGGGCAGCATTTGATCAAATTATGTTTTGTGTTGATTACGGTATTTTTTTGTTTTCGTGATGGTGAAAAATGCTTGGCACAATTACAGTTAGGCGCACGTTACTTTTTGAATGACACACGCAATGTATACTTACAAACCGCTGGAGATACCAGTCGTGCAGTCGTTTATGGTTTAGTTTTGGCTGCTTTTGGACAAGGAACTATTGCAGGTATTGGATATGCGATGTTTGGCGTGAGTACACCTGTTTTATTGGGGGCATTGACGGCGTTATTAGCGTTAATTCCAATGGGGGCGACGTTAATTTGGTTGCCGACAGCGTTAATGTTATTGATTCACCAAGATTTATGGGCGGGTTTAGGTTTATTGGCGTGGGGATTTTTAGCCGTTAGCACTGTCGATAATGTGATTCGACCACTCGTTATTTGTGGCACGAGTCAAACACCATTTTTAATCGTTTTATTCGGAGTTTTTGGTGGTTTAATTGCCTTTGGTGCGATTGGTTTGTTTTTAGGACCTGTCATTTTAGCGGTACTTTTAGCGGTATGGCGTGAAAGTATTTCGCACTATTCGTAAATATCTTCCATAATTTCAAAACCATATTTATTTGATAACTCATATTGAGCGGCTCACAATTCTCAAAATTATGATTTAAACTCTATGAAAATTTTCCCACAACGCAGATAGAAAATGACCATTACAAATTGCTCAATAGAACGTTTAATCACTGGAGGTGTTTCAACTCTGTGGATGGTCTGTAAGGCACGTTAATAAAGCGATAGAAAGAATAATTATCATGTAATTATTTTGAGTTTATTTAATCAGTAAAAAGCCTAACAAAATGATTGATAACAACTTTTTTGTTTCTTTTGCAAGATTGTTTTTTGATGTACCAATTTCAATTTTTTAGTTTGTAGTCGTATCACCGATAACTATGCAAGCATTTTTTATTCTGAAAAATTTTTAACTTTAGGATTCACACCATGGCGACAAAAATAGTTGATAGAAACACCGACATTACTACTTTAACAGCGAGTGATATAAGCAAACTGTCAACAACTGAAATGGCTGCTTTAACAAAAGATCAGCAAGAAAGTTTTAGTGCCATTCAAGCTACAGGATTGACGGACAAATTACTTGCTGTGTTGCAGTTAAAGAATTTATCGCCTGACATTTTTTCTAGTATTCCTATAAAAATTTTAACGGTTTTAGCCGTTGAGAAATTATCCGCCGATCAATTCAATGGTTTTTTACCGTCGCAAATTGCGGCGTTATTACCGACACAAACGGCAAATTTAACTAAGACACAACTGCAAAATATCGACGAAGATCTTGCAAGTGCATTAACGGCAAAGCAAGCCGCTACATTTAAAACATTAAATAATTTTAATGATGTAGCCGTACCTTATTTAACTAAGGAGTTTCTGGCGGCGTTACCCCCAAAAGTTTTTGCAACATTAACAACTACGCTAATTAAAGAGCTAGTTCCCGAACAAATGCCAGTCATCAATGCTGCTGATATTGCTGCATTAAACTCAGCTCAAGTCGCAGCTTTTGAAGGGGATGATCTTGTTGCGTTACCCGTAAAAGCAATGCAAGGATTTGTAAAAAACATCAGTGGATTAAATATAACAAATTTAGATGTTGGGCAATTTGCGGCACTTTCACCTTCTCAATTTCAGGCGTTATCCACAACGCAAATTCGCCAAATTGATGAAGATAAAGCCAGTTATTTATCCGCTGAAATAATCAATAAATTAAGCTCTTCGCAAGTGAAAGCCTTAAATGTTGATGCCGTTGCCGCGATTGATCAGAAAAGTTTTGCAGGTTTTACCTCGAAAAATATCGTCGGATTAGATATGCAAACGGGTTCAAATCAAGTTGCCGCGTTACTTCCAGAGCAAGTTGCCATGTTGAGTTTGGCAACCATAAAACAATTAAAACCAGCTCAAATTCAAGCAATGGAAATCGAAGATTTACTTGCTTTAACACCCCAACAACTTAAAGCTCTAACAAATAATGCAGTTGCTGCGTTGAATAGTGGCATTTTTGCAGAGCTGACAACCGAGCAAGTAATAAGTTTTACCTCTGGACAAATCCGCGCATTAAGTCCGCAGCAAATTTCAAAATTAGGCGTTGATCAGATGGAAGCCTTTAAGCCTGAACAAGCTGGAAAATTATTGCCTAC
>JBAXMT010000014.1:0-22461 GCA_037134135.1 Methylococcaceae bacterium
ATGCCTTATTCCCTAAAAGTTAATGCAATGTCCGCACTTTTTATGTTGCATCATGGTGAATGTGAAGCTCTAACCTTGTGTTTAAATCAGGCGATTAACACACTGTTAACAGATGATACTGCCGCTCGTCTTGCAGCTAAAAATTTAAACCTCAACGCACACGGCACATTAGGATTGTTGATTCGCGCGGTGCGTCATAATTTGCGAACGTCTAGTGAAGTGTTAGAACTTTTAGCGGCAATTCCACAAAAAACGACACTGCACATTCGTCCAAAATTGTTAAATGATGTCATTTTGCAAGTTAAAGCCGAATGGTCGCCACTACTTAAAAATCAGATTAAAAACCATGTTTGAAAACTTACCCAACACCTTTAAAACGTTTCACGACAACATACTTTAAAAATACTTATGCAAATCATCACAGAACCCGATTTCTCAGGCGTAGATAAAAATCACCGCTGGGCAGAACAATTTCAAATTTTGAACTATTCGCAAGGTGGTTCAAGCTCAATTCCACACGGTTTTTTTCGCAATTGGCTCGACCAAACGGAAAATATCAATGGCACGTTTTACATTGGCAAATGCTCAGGTTTTGGCGTGGGTTCGATAGTGAAGTACGATGCAGGTATTCAAAGTTTGCGTGTTGGAAGATTCGTTGCGGGCGGTTTGAGATTAAAGTTTTTGCTTAATGGTCAACATGAAATGCGGACGATTTCCACTGCAATGTTTTCTGTTTTAGGCATGGGCTTAAAAAATGCTACCCCCCCCCCAATACATTGATTCTATTATAAAAAATGATATTTGGATTGGTGATGAAATGATGATGCTTGGCGGTGGAATTATTGAAAACGGTTGTGTAATTGGTGCGCGTTCATTGTTACCGCCCAATTTTCGCAGTGAGCCTTATGGCATTTATGCTGGAACACCTGCAAAATTGATTCGATTTCGTTTTTCTGAAAAAGTGCGTGAAGCCTTGCTCAATTTGGCATGGTGGGAAATGCCGTTGACGTGGATCCGTGATAACAACGAGGCATTTTTGCAAGATTTAACAACTGACGAAGTTCGCGCTTTGGATGTTATTGCCAGACTGGTTGAAAGTAGAGCTGCTTTTTCAAAAATTAACGACCCTCGAAATTTAAAAAAGTAAAATTTTTCCAAACTACAATTTAAATATGAAATCTATTTATGTTACTCAACCAACCCTTCCTCTATTAGAAGAATTTTTGCCCTATTTAGAAAAAATTTGGGATAACAAAATTTTAACAAATGGTGGTGAATTTCATCAGCAACTCGAACAAGCGTTGTGCGATTATTTAGGTGTGAAACATCTCGCGCTTTTTAACAATGGCACGATTGCGTTAATCACTGCATTACAATCGTTGCGAATTACAGGTGAGGTGATTACTACGCCGTATTCATTTGTTGCTACGTCTCATTCATTGCTGTGGAATGGCATTAAACCTGTGTTTGTCGATATTGACCCGATTTCGTTGAATCTTGACCCTGAAAAAATTGAAGCTGCCATTACGCCACAAACGACAGCGATTATGCCCGTTCATTGTTATGGTTATCCGTGCGATGTGGCACGCATTCAAAAAATTGCCGATAACTATAATCTCAAAGTAATTTACGATGCAGCTCATGCGTTTGGTGTACAAGATAAAAATGGTGGTTTGTTGAATCATGGGGATTTATCGGTCTTGAGTTTCCATGCGACGAAAGTTTTTAATACGTTTGAAGGTGGCGCGATTATTTGTCCAGATGAAAAAACAAAACGTCGAATTGACCATTTAAAAAACTTTGGTTTTGCAGATGAAGTAACTGTTGTTGCGGCAGGTATCAATGGAAAAATGAGCGAAATCAACGCCGCGTTCGGTTTGTTGCAACTCAAAGGTATCGAGGACGCTTTGGCAAAACGCAAAATGATTGATGCACGTTATCGTGATGGCTTGAAAAATGTTGTTGGAATTCGTTGTGCAAATGTTGGCGAACACGTTGCTAATTATGCGTATTTTCCAATTTTTGTTGAACAAAATCGGGACGAACTTTATGAAAAACTCAAAGCCAATGGTATTTTTGCACGACGTTATTTTTATCCATTGATTAGTGATTTTCCGATGTATCGTGGTTTGCTATCAGCGGCACCCGCTAATTTACCAATAGCTCGCCAAATTTCAAATGAAGTGATTTGTTTGCCAATGTATCCAACGTTAGAAGTCGAAGATATTGAGCGTATTATCAATATCATTTTGGAATTTACTTTCTAATTTGTTTTGACTTCATCCAAGCGGTGAATATCGTGTTTCGCCTCCATTACCAGCGCATAACTCAAATGCTCAAAGGGGCGAAACACCATAATTTTTCCTGAAATTTCGTCAGGTAATTTCACTTCTTCGGTGTCATCTTTTACGGGATCAATAATGTGTTTTCCTTTTTGATAAATAGTCAGCTCATGCCCCACAATTAAACCATCTGCACTGCCTTTATCAATAACAACTACGCTATATAAACCAATCAATGCCATACCATCTTTAACGCCGATAATGTGACCATCAACCATTTTTTCAGGGGGTTTTGGAAAAAAACTCAACGTATTTTCAACATCAGGACTTGGCATAATACGGTCGCCTGTCCGAATTTCGTGCGTGCCTTTTGTAATAACCAAGGTCGCTGGATTGCCATTATTTAGCATGGTTGCACTAGCGATATATTTCGCTTCAATACCCAAAATATCATTGGTATCAGCATCGTTATACGTTTCACCTGATCGATAAATCGTATAACTGTTGGCGACTTCGGTTAAGTTTTTGACGTAAATTTTATCACCTGTTCCTGCCATCAAATGACCTTCGTGAAAACCTACAACATAGGGCGCACTTTCCAATTCGCTTTCACTGACGATTTTAGGTGAAGTTAAAAAGGTTGCAATACGTTCATGTGGGATTAGGTTAATTGGTATTTCAATATCACTTTCACGAAAGCAAGGCAGCACTTTATTATTTTTATCGAGTAAAAAATTTTGTCGTCCTTTTTCATAATCACTTGGTTTTAAAACACACGGTTTGTCAGTTCGTAAATCTAATGGACGCGATAAACTCAATTGTGGTTTGCCATTAACGACAGTGAAATAAATCGTGTCATTCGGATAAATCAAATGTGGATTTTTGATTTGAGAATTTGCAATCCAAAGCTCTTTCCATTGCCATGGATGTTGCAAAAATTTCCCCGAAATATCCCAAAGTGTATCGCCTTTCATTACCGTGTATTTTTCAGGATGGGTTGGATTTAAAGCGATTTCATCGGCGTGACTAATTGCCGAAATGCAAAAATTTAACAATAAACCAATTAAAAAAGGGAAGGGTGTAGAACGTGTATTTTTCATGTGTGACAACAAAATGAGTGTGATTTCGGATAGAATTCGCGTCTATTTAAATTTTTCAACATTATAGAGGAGAGTACCTTGAGTATTCTAACGATTCTCGAATTTCCAGATGAGCGATTACGAAAAATTGCCAAGCCAATAAAAGATATAGACAACAATCTTCAAACGCTTATCGACGATATGCTTGAAACCATGTATTACACGGGCGGAATTGGTTTGGCAGCCACGCAGGTGAACGTTCACGTTCGACTTTTGGTTATCGATACCAGTGAAGAAAAAAATGCACCGTTATGCCTTATCAATCCTGAAATTATTAGTAAAGACGGCGAATTTGAATACAAAGAAGGCTGTCTATCGGTGCCAGAAAGTTACGAAAAAATCATTCGCCCTGGTCATATTACTGTCAAAGGTTTAGATCGAAATGGTAAAGAAATCGAAATTGAAGCCAATGATTTACTTTCGACCTGTATTCAGCATGAAATCGACCATTTGAATGGCAAATTATTTATTGATTATTTATCGCAATTAAAGCGTCAGCGCATCAAAACAAAAATCGAAAAAATGCACCGATTAGAAGGCAAATCATGAGAATTATCTTTGCTGGAACACCTGAATTTGCAGTGCCGAGTTTGCAAAAGTTGATTGATTTGGGGCATGACGTTTGCGCGGTTTATACCCAACCCGATAGACCCGCTGGACGTGGTCAACATTTGCAACCTTCACCTATAAAAGTATTGGCATTGGCGCATAACATTCCTGTTTTACAACCATTGACGCTGAAAACTGATGATGAATTTCAAACATTTCAAAATTTTAACGCTGATTTAATGGTCGTTGTTGCTTACGGAATGATGTTGCCGCAAACGGTTTTAGATGCGCCGCGTTTTGGCTGCATCAATGGACACGGTTCATTATTGCCGCGTTGGCGAGGTGCAGCTCCGATTCAACGTGCCGTCATTGAAGGTGATAAAGAAACGGGCGTGACAATTATGCAAATCGTGAAAAAGTTAGACGCGGGCGATATGTTGCACAAAGAAGTTTATGCGATTAACCCCAACGATACATCTGCAATAGTTCATGATGAACTTTCAAAATTAAGTGCGATTGGCTTAGAAAAAGTGTTGCAACAAATCGAAAACGGAACGTTGCACGCGGAATCTCAAGATAAAAATTTAATGACGTATGCTGCAAAATTAACGAAAGAAGAGGCGACAATCGATTGGTCAGAATCGGCTGAAAAATTAGTCCGAAAAATTCACGGTTTAAATCCAAAACCCGTTGCACAAACTATTTATAACGGTTTGGTGATGAAAGTTTGGAATGCAGAAGTGTTGGACGAAACAACAAATTTATCCGCTGGACAAGTGCGTTGTACGACTAAAACGTTAGATGTCGCATCAGGTAATGGTTTTGTGCGAATTCATGAATTGCAATTACCGAACGGCAAACGCATGAGCGCGACTGCTTTTTTAGCCGCGCATGATGTGAATGGTGCGACACTCGGATGAATACTCGATTGATTGCCGCTCGAACATTAGTTCGAGTTTTAGACGGTGGGCAATCGCTCACTGCCGCGTTAGAACACACTTTGCCCGCCCTCGAAAACCCTCAAGATAAAGCCTTTGTGCAAGCCGTTTGTTATGGCGTTTGCCGTTATTATCATCGTTTGCAATTCATTTTGACGCAGCTTTTAGATAAACCAATTAAAGATGCCGAAATTTACGCCTTGGCACTGATAGGTTTATATCAATTAGCATTTATGCGGGTAAAAACGCACGCTGCTGTTTCTGAAACGGTTGATGCTACACGCAAAAAATCGTGGGCAAAAAATTTAATTAACGCGCTATTGCGGCGTTATTTGCGTGAACAAGAACAACTCGAAATGCTTGCCAATGCAACGCCTGTCGCGTTGTATTCACATCCAAAATGGTTGGTTTTAAGCATTGAAAACGATTGGGGCGAAAAAGCTGCACAAATTTTTCAGGCAAATAATGAATTTCCGCCAATGGTTTTGCGTGTCAATGCGTTACAAACCTCGCGTGAAAATTATTTACAGCAATTAGCCGATTTGAGCATTGAAGCGGAAGCGGTTGAATGTTGTCCGTCAGCGATTCGATTAGTTAAACCCGTTGCTGTCTTTTCGTTACCAAATTTTGAAAGCGGCATGATTTCGGTTCAAGACACGGCGGCACAATTTGCCGCAGGATTACTGGATTTAAAAGCAGGGCAGCGAGTATTGGATTTATGTGCTGCACCTGCGGGAAAAACAGCACATATTTTAGAATCACAATCCGATTTGGAATGCGTAGCGGTAGATATTGACGCAACACGAATGTTAAGAGTTGAAACAAATTTGAAACGATTAAATTTATCCGCACAATTGATTGTCGGCGATGCAACGCAACCTGAAAATTGGTGGGATGGAAAATGTTTTGACCGTATTTTAGTTGATGCACCGTGTTCAGCATTGGGCGTAATTCGTCGCCATCCCGATATTAAAATTTTGCGTCGTGCTGATGATTTAACCGCGTTACCCATGTTACAAAGCGATATTTTAAAAGCTGCGTGGTCAATGTTAAAAGAGGACGGTTTGTTAATTTATGCGACGTGTTCTATTTTAAAAGCAGAAAACGAAGACCAAATTGCAAAATTTTTGGCTGAAACTCCAAACGCAAAAGAAATACCTTTTGATTCAAATTCCGCTAAACATGGTTGGCAAATTTTGACGGGTGAAAATGGTTGTGATGGTTTTTATTATGCGCGTTTACGCAAAATCAATTTAGCGGCATAGTATTTGCTGTAATTTCGTTATTATTTTGCTTCATTTTATTTTTGAGAATTTCACATGACTAAATCTAAATCTAAAACTACTTCCACTTTCGAAGCCTTTTTAGAACAGGCTAAACAACAAGAAATGGACATTATTGCATTATTATCAGCAGGCGATTTATTAACGCCTGTTCAGCAAATTGAACTTTATGAAACATGGATTAAACATAACGATTCACCTGTTCGTTATGCTGCCTATTTCAATTTAGCAGTGATTTTAGATCAACAAAATTTACCTGAAAAAGCCGAGCAAGCCTATCGCGATTCAATTGAAATTCACCCTGATTTTATTCAAGGGCAATTCAATTTAGGGGCAACGCTCGAACGTCAAAATCGTATTGAAGAGGCGTTAAATCAATGGCGCGGCATTATTTCAAAATATGAATATGTGGCGTTATCCGACGAAGATAAAAAAATCTATATTTTGGGATTGAACAGTTTAGGTCGATTGCTGGAAATTGAACGAAATTTTAAAGAATCAGAACAATTTTTAACGCAAAGTTTGTTGCTCAATCCAAATCAATCAAAAGTGATTTCGCATTGGGTGCATTTACGTCAAAAACAATGTGAATGGCCTGTTTATAAATCAGTTTTGGGTGTGTCGAAAGCCTCAATGATGGCGGGAACATCAGCGTTGGCAATGTTAAGTGCGTCAAATGAACCACAAGACCAACTCGAAAATTCACAGAATTTTGTTATAGAAAAAGTTGATAAAAATTTACCTCAGTTGGTTGAAAATCAAGCACCGTATAATCACAAAAAAATTCGTATTGGTTATTTGTCGTCGGATTTTCGCACGCACGCTGTTTCCTTGTTAACGGTTGAAATGTATGAATTACATGATCGTAGCAAGTTTGAAGTTTTTGGTTTTTGCTTAACACCGCCTGATGATTCAGCGTTACGAGCAAGAGTTGTTGGCGCGATGGATACATTTATTTCTGTTGCCAATATGACCGACGAAGAAGCCGCACGTTGTATTCATTCGCACGAAATTGATTTGCTGGTCGATTTGCAAGGATTAACGTCGGGCGTGCGTCCGAACATTTTGGCGTATCGTCCCGCCCCCGTTCAAGTTACCTATTTAGGTTTTCCAGGCACGACCGCGTTGCCAAATATCGATTATGTGATTGGTGATGAGTTTTTGATTCCACCTGAATTAGCAACGTATTTCAGTGAAACACCGCTTTATATGCCGCACGTTTTCCAAGTTTCGGATCGTCAACGTCCAGTCGGTGAAAAACCTACGCGAACAAGTTGTGAATTGCCTGATGATGCGTTTGTATTTTGTTCATTCAACAACAATTACAAAATTACCGAAGAAATGTTTGCATGTTGGATGCGAATTTTAAAACGTGTGCCTGACAGTGTGTTGTGGTTGTTAGCCGATAATGAATGGGCGCATGACAATATGGTGAATGCGGCAGTAGCTCATGGCATCGAGAAAGAACGGTTAATTTTTGCCTCGCGTGTTTCACCTGCTGATTATTTGGCGCGTTATCAAGTCGCAGACGTATTTTTGGATTGCACACCATTTAACGGTGGTACAACAGCGAATGATGCGTTGTTTATGGGCTTGCCGATTTTGACATTAACTGGGAAAACCTTTGCATCACGCATGGCGGGAAGTTTGTTGCACTCGCTCGGATTGGATGAATTGATTACTTACAATTTTGAAGATTACGAAGAAAAAGCGATTGAGTTGGCGGCGAATCGTCCACACGTTGCTGATTTGCGCCGAAATATCGAAGCGCGTCGTTCAACGTGTGATTTATTCAATATGCCACAGCAAGTCCGTGATATTGAAATGTTGTATGAACGAGCTATCACGCAAGGTATTCCAAGTAAAAAAACAAAGCACGTTACAACTTCAACGTCTTTTAATACGAGCGAGTTTGCGATTTTGAGTTTGTTTTATGGCATTGTGATTCGCATGAAACGCAATCCAAAATCTACCAGTCAGCCGCACATTCACGCAGATTTTCAAGGTTCAACCGCACGAATTACGCTGAATCCGATTGAAATTACGCAAAGTAATTTACCGACAAAACAAGAACGTTTGGTTTTAGCGTGGGTAGAAATTCATCAAGACGATTTGTTGGCTGTGTGGGATTTGGTTCAACATGGGCAAACGCCTGTTGTCATTGATGGTTTGAGATAAATCGAGAAAAATAATGAAATGTTACAAACACATTCTTCTCGCGGTCGATTTTTCAGAAGGCACGGATTGTCTAGTGAAACGTGCGTCAGAAATGGCGTTGCTCGACGACTCAAAACTCAGCATCGTTCATATTTTAGATAGCATTCCCATGCCAGACATAAGCTACGGAACTGTTATTACGCTTAATGATGAAACGGATAACTCGTTGCTTGAACAAGAAAAAGCCAAATTGAACGAAATTGGCAAGATTTTAAATGTGCCAGAAAACCAACGTTGGTTAATTTGGGGTTCGCCAAAAGAAGAAATTTGTGCGCTTGCCGAACAAGAAAATGTCGATTTAATTATCGTTGGTTCACATGCTCGCCACGGATTAGCATTATTATTGGGTTCAACCGCAAACGATGTTTTGCATTACGCGCCTTGCGATGTTTTAGCGATTAGATTGTCTAAATGATAAAAATACAAAAATTATTAAGTCACCAACGAACATTGACGATTTTATTTGTTTCTTGGTTTATTTACAGTGTGGGAATACTCGGTTGGATGGCGTTAAATTCTTCTACACCGTCACACTGTTTTATTTTAAAAAATGAGAATACATTATGAAAATTAACGAAGAAACGTTATTAAAACCTATACGCGCACAAACCGACAAAGTCATGATGATTACGTTAGGTTTTTTGTTTGTTATTTCTGTTGGCATCGGTTTGTTTTATGGCGAATCATTGATGACATTGCTCATTGCGGTTCCCGCGTTTGTAGTGCCATTTGTGATGTGGAAAATCGCGCCAGGTACATTTTTATTACGAATTGCCATTGCAACGGGCTTAGTTTTCAATGTCGCGATTAACATTCAATCTAGTCACGGCTTAATCGAAATGCACTTTGGTGTCTTTGCGGTTTTAGCATTTTTGCTTGCTTATCGTGATTGGAAGGTAATTGTTTATGCAGCCGCGTTAGTTGCTGTGCATCATTTAGCGTTCAATTTTTTACAAGCGGCAAATTACGGCATTTGGGTATTTAGAAATGGCGCAGATTTTGGAATTGTGTTTGTTCACGCCGCTTTCGTGGTATTTGAAAGCGCAATTTTAGTGATGTTAGCGGTACAATTCGAGAATGAATTGATGCGTTTGGCATCGTTGGCAAATGCCGCCGAACGTATTGCGAATGGTGATTTAACGTCAAAATTGGATACCAGCAAAAACGATGCTGTTGGGCTTTTATTGCAATCAGTAAATCGAATTCAAGAATCATTAAATCAATTTGTTTTCGCGCAAAAAAAATTGGCACAACAACACGCTGATGGTTTGATTAGTGAACGAATTGATGCTGATAAATTGGCAGGTGTTTATAACGAAATAGCTACTGAAATCAACGAATTGGTGAAATCACATATCGACGTAAAAATGCACATTGTTGATATTGTTACTGATTATGCTCGCGGTGATTTTTCAAGAGATTTTGAGCGTTTACCTGGAGAAAAAGCAAAAATTACCGAAGCGGTCAATGCAGTTAAAAATGCGTTAATTGCGATAAGCAAAGAAATTGAAAACCTTGCAGCGGCTGGCGCACAAGGTGATTTTTCAAAACGTGGGGATTCTCAGCATTTTAATTTCTTGTTTAAAGACATGCTAACCAATTTGAATGAATTGATGTCAACCAGTGAAGAGGCATTTGGTGATGTTTTGCGTATGTCGAGTGCGTTAGCGCAAGGCGATTTAACGCAACAAATCACAAAAAATTATCCTGCTGGCACATTTGGAAATATGAAAACGGCGTTAAATGGTACAGCCGAAAACCTCAAGGCGTTAGTTGGCGAAATCAAAGATTCTACCGACACAATTAACACTGCATCTCAAGAAATCGCAGCAGGAAATAACGATTTATCACAACGTACCGAGCAACAAGCGGCAAGTTTGGAAGAAACGGCAGCGAGTATGCAAGAACTCACATCAACCGTTCAGGCGAATAGCGAAAATGCAAAGCACGCCAATGAAATGGCATTAGCGTCATCAGAAATTGCGCGACAAGGCGTAGCGGTTGTGAATCAAGTTGTCACCACGATGGAAGGCATTAACGAATCATCGCGTAAAGTTGTTGATATTATTACCGTGATTGACGGCATTGCGTTTCAAACGAATATCTTAGCGTTAAATGCGGCAGTTGAAGCAGCACGAGCAGGTGATCAAGGACGTGGTTTTGCGGTTGTAGCGAGTGAAGTGCGTAGTTTAGCGCAACGTGCGGCGAGTGCGGCGGGTGAAATCAAAGCCTTAATCAGTGATTCAGTTGATAAAGTGGAAGACGGAACGGCATTAGTGGCGCGTGCGGGTAAAACGATGGAAGAAATTGTTAATTCGATTCAAGATGTGACTGCGACTATTGGTCAAATTACTGCGGCTTCTTATGAACAAACTTCTGGCATTGAACAAGTCAATCAAGCGATTGGGCAAATGGATGACGTAACCCAACAAAATGCGGCACTTGTTGAAGAAGCGGCTGCTTCTGCTGAAGCGTTAGAAGAACAAGCGCGTAACTTGTCAGTCACGATGGAGAATTTTAAAACCACGGACGGACAATCTAAATCCAGTTCTGTACATACTTTTAGTACGAGCGAAGTAGGGAAATCTACAAAATCGGCAACTGTAGTCAAACCAGTTAAAAAAGAAGCTGTCGAAATTGAGTCAGATGTCGGTGATTGGGAAGAATTTTAAGTTCACACGCCTTGCGATGTTTTAGCCATTCGATTGAAAAGTCGCGTAACAATTTTAGGAAAATAAAATGTTTGAAAATATGAAACTCGGCACAAAACTCGTTGCTAGTTTTTTACTTATTGCTACATTTGGATTGGTTGTCGGCACAATCAGTGTATTAAATATGCGGCAATTAAATAGCTATATCGATAAACTTTATACCAAAGATTTGTTGGGCGTGTCGTACATCAAAAAAGCAGAAAATGCTCGTTTAGATTCGGGACGACGCTGGCGCGATGCCATGCTTGCATCAACACCAGAAGATAAGCGCAAACATGCTGAATTTGTTGAAAAAAATATCACACAATATAAAGAAAATATGCAAAAAGGCGGTGAGTTACTTTACACCGAAAAAGGCAAAACTATCTTACGAGAACTTTATGATATCACCGCAGAATGGGAACAATTAACGCGACAAATGACCACGATGATTGTGGAGAAAAATTTAACTGAAATAACGCCTGAATTTAGAGAAATTCATAAAAAGCAAAATCCGTTAGGGAAAGTAATTGATGGAAAGATAGCAGAATTAAATCAATTAAAAGAAAACGAGGCTTCAAAAACAATTATCGAATCTGCGGATTTATATTTGCACAGTTTAATTTTGATGATTGTGTTAATAACGCTTGGTTTTGTCGCAAGTACAGTTATTGGTTTAATGTTTTCGCGTTATCTAGCAAGACAACTTGGTGGCGAACTTAGCGATGCCGTTACACAAGTTAAAAATGTATCTGCTGGAAATTTAAACACGTCAATTATCTTACAACCGCGTGATAACAGCAGTTTACTTTATTCGTTGAAAGCGATGCAAAGCACCATCAACGAACTTATTTTGGCTCAACGTGTGATGGCGAAAAAACACGACGAAGGTTTGATTAGCGAAAAAATCGATGTTTCAAAGTTTCAAGGTTCATACAGTGAAATGGCGAGCGAAATTAACCGATTGGTACAGTCGCATATCACCGTAAAAATGCACGTTGTTGACGTTGTTTCGCAATATGCAAAAGGTGATTTTTCGCGTGATATTGACCGTTTGCCACAAGAAAAAGCCAAAATCACCGTGGCGATTGATTCTGTAAAAAGTGCATTAGCTAGTATGAGCAAAGAAATCGAAATGCTTTCTGTTGCTGGCGCACAAGGTGATTTTTCTAAACGTAGCGATACAAATCAATTTCAATTTATGTTTAAAGATATGTTGAACAATTTGAACGATTTGATGTCAACCAGTGAAGAAGCATTTGGTGATGTTTTGCGTATATCGAGTGCGTTAGCGCAAGGCGATTTAACACAACAAATTGCAACGCAGTATCCTAGTGGAACATTTAATGATGTAAAAACGGCGTTAAACGGCACAGTCGAAAATCTCAAAGCATTAGTTGGCGAAATCAAAGATTCTACCGACACAATTAACACTGCATCTCAAGAAATCGCAGCAGGAAATAACGATTTATCACAACGTACCGAGCAACAAGCGGCAAGTTTGGAAGAAACCGCAGCGAGTATGCAGGAACTCACGTCAACCGTTCAAGCAAATAGCGAAAATGCGAAACACGCCAATGAAATGGCGTTAGCATCATCAGAAATTGCGCGACAAGGCGTAGCGGTTGTGAGTCAAGTTGTTACCACAATGGAAGATATTAACGAATCGTCGCGTAAAGTCGTTGATATTATTACAGTGATTGACGGCATTGCATTCCAAACGAATATCTTGGCGTTAAATGCGGCAGTTGAAGCAGCACGAGCAGGCGATCAAGGACGTGGTTTTGCGGTTGTAGCGAGTGAAGTGCGTAGTTTAGCGCAACGTGCGGCGAGTGCAGCAGGTGAAATTAAAGCCTTAATCAGTGATTCTGTTGATAAAGTGGAAGACGGAACGGCATTAGTGGCGCGTGCAGGGAAAACGATGGAAGAAATTGTTAATTCGATTCAAGATGTCACCGCAACTATTGGTCAAATTACTGCCGCGTCTTATGAACAAACTTCTGGTATTGAACAAGTCAATCAAGCCATTGGGCAAATGGATGACGTAACCCAACAAAA
The DNA here is from genome assembly GCA_037134135.1 of Methylococcaceae bacterium. Classification (GTDB taxonomy): domain Bacteria; phylum Pseudomonadota; class Gammaproteobacteria; order Methylococcales; family Methylomonadaceae; genus UBA10906. The sequence continues at coordinate 13,157 of JBAXMT010000014.1, forward strand.
TGCGGCACTTGTTGAGGAAGCGGCTGCTTCTGCAGAAGCATTAGAAGAACAAGCGCGTAACTTGTCTATCACAATGGCAAATTTTAAAATTTCTGGCGGACAAGCAAAATCAAGTTCTGCTCCCGTTATGAAAACGTATGCTCCAAGCGCAGCTGTGTCAAAAGCAAAACCTGTTACAACACAAGCGATTGAAGCTATCGACATTGATTTAGATAGCGCATTACAAAAGCACGTTGAGTGGAAAGTGAAATTACGCTCAGCGATTAGCAATAAAGAAACACTTGATGCGGCAACGATTTCAAAAGATAACTGCTGTGATTTTGGAAAATGGTTGCATCACGAAGACTCGCATTCAAAAATCGCACATTTACCCAGTTATCAAACCTGCATGAGCAAACACGCGGAATTCCACGTTGCAGCGGGAAAGGTTGCGGAAATTATTAACGCTAAACAATATGAACAAGCCGATAAAATGTTGGAAAATGGTTCTGATTTTGTAAATTCGTCAAGTGCAGTTGCAACGGCAATTATGAAATTGAAAAAAGATACCGCCGCAAAACCTGTAACAGTAGCAAAATCTGTTAAACCTAAAGAACCCGAAGTAGAATTATTTTCAGATGATTGGGAAGAGTTTTAAGTTGTGAATAAAATTACAGCGATTTATCCAGGTACATTTGACCCGATTACGAATGGGCATTTGGATTTAGTGGCACGCGCCTCACAGTTATACGATGAAGTGATTATTGCGGTCGCGGCGAATAAAACGAAAGCACCGTTATTTTCACTCGCAGAACGTGTGGCTTTAGCTCAAAAAACGACAGCTGAATTTAAAAATATTCGCGTGATTGGTTTTGATAATTTGCTGGTTGAATGTGCAAAAAAACAGGGCGCACACGTTATTTTGCGTGGTTTGCGAGCGGTTTCTGATTTTGAGTACGAGTTTCAAATGGCGGGAATGAATCGCCGATTGGCACCCGAATTAGAAACGGTTTTTTTAACACCCGCAGAACAATATGAATTCATTTCGTCTAGCATGATTCGAGAAATTGCCCGATTAAAAGGCAACGTTTCGCATTTTGTGGCGGATTGTGTGCATCAACAATTGATTGAAAAATTTGCGAGATTAGACGATGTCATTGGCGATTGATATGGAAGAATGTGTAATTTGTGGGGCGTGTGAACCGTTGTGTCCGAATCAGGCAATTAGCCATGATGAAACTACATTTTTGATTGATCCGAAAGCGTGTACGGAATGCCAAGGATTTCATAATACACCACAATGTGTGTTGGTTTGCCCCGTCGATTGCATTCATCCTCTTGTAGAATTAACGCCGATTCCAACCGTTAAACGCGCAAAACTTTTTGATATGGTGATTAAATCGTTTAATCGCCCCGACGACAAATTTTATTAAACGAGGTAAAAAATGGCATTAATTATTGCTGAAGAATGTATTAACTGTGACGTGTGTGAACCTGAATGCCCAAACGGTGCGATTTCGCAAGGCGAAGATATTTATGTTATCAATCCCGAATTATGCACGGAATGTGTGGGACATCATGGCGTTCCACAATGTATCGAAGTGTGTCCTGTTGATTGCATTAGCAAAGACCCCAAACACGTTGAAGACAAAGAGTCGTTGTATCAAAAATATCTAAAATTGATTGCGTAAAAAAAGGGCGGATTTTAAATCCGCCCTTTTTTGTTTTAGTTCAATTTTGCTTTAATAAATTTCACAATATCTGTCATGGCAATATCTTCGGCTTGTTCGTCGGTTCGACCTTTATATTCAACCGTACCAGCATCTAAACCTTTGTCGCCCATTACCAATAAATGCGGAATACCGATTAAATCCATATCCGAAAACATAAAGCCTGCGCGAACTTTTCTATCGTCGAGCAATACTTCAATGCCTGCGTTTACCAATTCTTGATAAAGATTTTCAGTCGCTTCGCGCAAACGTTCCGATTTGTGCATATTCATCGGACAAATTGCCACTTGAAACGGAGCTAAATTCGTTGACCAAATGATGCCGCGTGCGTCGTGATTTTGTTCAATTGCCGCTGCGACTACACGCGAAATCCCAATGCCATAACAACCCATCATCATGATTTGGTTTTTGCCGCCTTCATTGATAATACCTGCTTTCATGGCTTCGCTGTATTTTGTGCCGAGCTGAAAAATGTGTCCGACTTCGATACCGCGTGCAATTGTCAACGTGCCTTTTCCGTCTGGGCTAACATCGCCTTCGACTACGATTCGCATATCTGCAATTTGAGTTGGTAACGGCAAATCACGCTCCCAATTCACACCTTGGTAATGTTTACCGTCTTGATTCGCGCCACACACAAAATCCGCCATCGTTGTCACGCTTCGGTCAGCAATAATTGGAATCGTCAAACCTAACGCGCCAATCGAACCCGCTTGGCAACCGCACGCACGTTGAATTTCTTCGTCATTCGCAAATTGTAACGGGGATGCTACGCCTGCTAATTTTTCAACTTTAATTTCGTTCAATTCGTGGTCGCCACGCAATACTAGCGCAACTAATTCGCCTTCTTCTGCACCTTTTACGATGAGGGTTTTTAAACATTGCGTCGCTGAAATGTTCAAAAATTCGCACACATCAACGATGCTATGTTGGTTCGGCGTGTCGATAATTGACATAGTTTGTGTTGCTGTTGAACGAGTTTGCGTTGGCATGACTGCTTCGGCTTTTTCGACATTTGCTGCGTAGTCACTTTCGGTTGAAAAGGCGATTGCGTCCTCACCTGAATCTGCTAACACATGAAACTCGTGTGAAATCGCGCCCCCAATCGAACCAGAATCAGCAACCACTGCGCGAAATTTCAAACCAAAATGCGTGAAAATTGACGTGTAAGCGGCGTGCATCACCTCGTAAGTTTCGTGCAAACTTTCTTCGGTCAAATGAAACGAATACGCATCTTTCATAATGAATTCACGCGAACGCATCACACCAAAACGCGGACGAATTTCATCACGGAATTTCGTTTGAATTTGAAAATAAGTAATCGGTAATTGTTTGTAACTTTTGATTTCGTGCCGCGCCATATCAGTAATAATTTCTTCGTGCGTCGGGCCGAGGCAGAAATCACGCCCGTGACGGTCTTTCAAACGCGCCAATTCTGCACCGTATTTATCCCAGCGTCCTGTTTCTTGCCATAATTCGGCAGGTTGCAAACCAGGCATTAATACTTCTAACGCGCCCGTTTTTTCCATTTCGGTGCGTACAATTCGTTCAACTTTACGCAACACTCGCAATCCCAACGGCAGCCAAGTGTATAAACCCGACGCTAATTTGCGAATAAGTCCCGCTCGAATCATTAATTGATGACTAATAATTTCTGCATCTGACGGTGTTTCTTTGACAGTATTTAAAGGAAAGGAGGAAGTTCGCATGATATTAAAAATCTCTAAAAGTGGTAAAAGTCGTTATTTTAGCGCGTCAGCATAATTAACAGACAAAAAAAAGCTCCCAATGCTAGGCAGTGGGAGCAAGAGGTCAAACAGGACAATGAGGAGTCAATGTTTGTTACAAAATATCAGGAGGTAGATATATATTTGGGTTTAAAAACTTAACCGTAAATGTGACGGTTTAAATGCACGTTGCTAAAAATAGCGGCTGATGCAAATAATACAGTTGAAATAATAAATTCACCTGAAATAAAGCCCACGATGCCGACGATAAACATCAAACTAATCAATACGTCTCTAGTGAAAGTAGTCATGATAATGTCTCTATGGTTGGTGTAAAAAAAGGAAATAACTAACTTGGAGCGTACTATACAGACGCATCGTTTTATTGACAATACGGTACTTTATTGATTCATAGTTTCCTTTTTGTGTATAAATAAAACCGTTTACCTGCCGATGATTGATGTTGATATTCAAAAATCCGCTATTATTTCAAATCCTCAAAATTAGCTTTCGGTTATCATTCATCAATTACCACACATATATATAAATACTAATGAAAATTCTAATAATCGCACCATCGTGGGTCGGCGATATGGTGATGGCGCAAAGCCTATTGATTACCTTAAAAAATAATCAACCATCGTGTCAAATCGACGTTCTTGCGCCTGAATGGTCATTGGGTTTGTTGGCACGGATGCCCGAAGTTAGCCAAGTTTTCACCATGCCATTAACACATGGCGAATTCGGTTTAAAAGCGCGTTTTTTATTGGGAAAAAAATTACGTTCTAAAAATTACGACCAAGCGATTGTATTGCCCAATTCATGGAAATCGGCGTTGATTCCTTTTTTTGCAAACATTCCAAAGCGCACTGGATTTTTGGGCGAAATGCGTTACGGTTTGTTAAATGATGCACGAAAACTGGACAAATCAGTTTTAACCATGACAGTACAGCGATTTGTGGCGTTGGGTTTTGATGCAAATCAAAATTCATCGACTTATTCATTTCCAGCATTGACGGTTTCTGAGAATCAGCAAAAAACTGTTATTGAAAAATTCAATTTGAATTTGAAAAATCCAATTTTAGTTTTATGTGCGGGTGCAGAATTTGGGTCGGCAAAACGTTGGACAGAAGCGCATTTTGCCGAATTAGCTTTACAAAAAATCGCCGAAGGTTGGCAGATTTGGTTAATCGGTTCAGCAAAAGACAAAATTGTTACCGAAGAAATTAACAAATTAACGGATAAAAAATGCGTAGATTTCGCGGGGAAAACTGATTTGGCGGAAGCCGTTGATTTACTTTCGCTGGCTCATACTGTTGTGAGTAACGATTCAGGTTTAATGCACGTTGCGGCGGCATTGAATAAAAAAGTTATCGCGCTTTATGGTTCATCTGACCCGAAATTTACGCCACCTTTGCATTCTGAGGCTGTTTGTGTGACGTTAAATTTGCTCTGTTCGCCCTGTTTTAAACGCGATTGTCCGCTTGGACATCGACAATGTTTAACTGATATTTTGCCGTCACAAATTTCGGCGTTGATTCAATTATGAAAAAAATCGCTATCGTCAAATTATCCGCGCTCGGCGACATTGTTCACGCGATGGTGGCTTTGCAATTTATCAAAGCGCGTTTTCCATACGTTCAAATTGATTGGTTAATCGAAAACCGTTTTGCGGATTTGTTGCGCGATAATCCTCACATTTCAAACATTTTAACAGTCAATTTAAAAGCTCTAAAAACCAACAAACGCGCTATTTTTCACGAAATTAAAACCGTGAGAAATTACGCGCTTGAAAATTACGATTTAGTGATTGACGCGCAAGGCTTGTTAAAATCAGCAATTACAGCAAAATTATTGGGCAAAACTGTGGCTGGATTTGATAAAAATTCCAGCCGTGAGCCATTAACATCGCTATTTTATTCGCAAAAAATTGCCTGTGCTTACGACGAAAATACGATTGACCGTAATGCGGCGGTTTTATCGCAACCGTTAGGTTTTTTGATTTCACACGAAGAAATTTTAGCGAAAAAATCGTTTCTATTTTTTCACGCACCAAGAATTGATTTGAGTGAATTTTTGCGACGTGATTTAAAAAATATCGTGTTTGTAATTGGTTCAACGTGGGAAAGTCGAAATTATCCCGCCGCCAAATTTGTCGAAGTTGCCAATGAATTAAAACAAAATTGTTTGGTGATTTGGGGGAATGAAACGGAACGTGAAACCGCTCAAAATATGGCGGCACAGTCATCGTTAATTCGCGTTTTACCTGCGTTAGATTTAAATGATTTGAAAGCATTATTGTCGCAAGTCGATTTGGTCATTGGTAACGATACGGGGCCAACACATATCGCGTGGGGATTAAATACGCCGTCGATAACGTTATTTGGTTGCACGCCAATTAGTCGCGTTTATCAAACTGAAATCAATAAAGTTTTGAAATCGTCGTCCATCGTCAATCCTCGAAAACTGAATAAATTAGACGATTCGATTAAAGAAATTAAAGTCGCAGATGTTGTTGAAGTTGCTAACGTATTATTGCAGTTATAAATCAGTTGATTTATGGTAGTCTCAACAAAATTTAATCCCTATTTTTATAAAGAGTATTTCATGACTAAATGCCTTTCTTGTGGACATTTACGCCACGACCTTGAATTAAATTGTTCAAAATGCGGCAGTTTTTATTCCACCATTGTGGATGATTTTTTAACGGATGGTTTACAAACTAAAACCAACGCTTATTTAGCCACCCCAAAGCGTCTTTTTCTTTTTCTTGCTCTTGGAATAGTCATTTTTTTAGCGATTTTGGTGTTATTTTTATGAATTTGAAACATTATTTTGGTGTTGTTTTAGTTATTTTTAGTTCGAGTGCATTTTCTGCTGCAACGATTGAACATTGGCAAACCGAAAAAGGTACTCGCGTCTATTTCGTGCGAACAGACAGTTTGCCGATGGCAGATATTCAAGTTATTTTCGATGCAGGAAGTGCGCGTGATGGCACACAATTCGGACTTTCTGCGTTAACAACAGGAATGATTGACACGGGCGCAGGTGATTGGAATGCTGAAGAAATAGCGCAACGTTTTGAAAGCATTGGTGCGAATTTTGGCGCGGCAAGTTCGATTGACATGGCAAATGTCACGTTACGCACGTTGACCGATAAACCGCTATTCGACAAAGCGATTCAAACGATGCAGGTGATTTTGAGCAAGCCGATTTTTGCTGAAAGTGATTTTCAACGTGAAAAAAATCGCACGTTGGCAGCGTTAAAACAACGTGAAGAATCGCCAGGTGAATTGGCGAATATAGCGTTTTACAATGCGATTTATGGTGATCATCCTTACGCGCATCCGAATTTAGGCGTGTTAAATACGGTCGAAAAATTTACGACTGACGATACGAAAAATTTTTATAAAACGTATTTCACCGCCTCGAATGCAATTGTTGTGATCGTCGGAAATTTATCGAAAGCGCAAGCAGAACAAACGGCAAATGATTTGGTTTCAGATTTGCCGCAAGGTTCAAAACCTGCGCCGTTGCCAGATGTTCCTGCTTTGACAAAAGCAACGACGCAACATTTGGAATTTCCTTCCACGCAAACACACGTTTTAGTCGGTTTAACGGGAACGTATCGTAAAGACCCTGATTATTTTACGTTGTATGTCGGGAATCACATTTTGGGCGGCGGCAGTTTGGTTTCAAAATTATTTGATGAAGTGCGCGAAAAACGTGGCTTGGCTTACAGCGCGTCGAGTGCGTTTATGCCGTTATTGAAAGAAGGCGTTTTTGTCGCAAGTTTGCAAACCCGCAACGATCAAACCACGCAAGCGTTGGCGGTTTTGAATCAAACGCTGGCAGATTTTGTTAAAAATGGCGTGACTGAAACGGAATTGACTGCCACGAAAAACAACATTGTCGGTGGATTTGCGATGAAATTTGATACCAATAAAGAGCTGGCAAATTACGTTTCGATGATTGGGTTTTATCAAATGCCGCTCGATTATTTGGATACGTTTCAACAAAACATTCAAAATGTCACCGCCGCACAAATCGCTGATGCTTTTAAACGGCGCGTGGATTTAACGCATTTACAAACGGTTACAGTCGGGAAAAAATAATTATGGCGGACAAAAACACGAAGAAGAAAAAAGCGGATTCACAAAATGCGACGATTGCCAAAAATCGTCAAGCGACGCATGAATATTCTGTTGAAGAAAAATTTGAAGCGGGTTTGGTTTTAGAAGGTTGGGAAGTCAAAAGTTTGCGTGATGGGCGCGTGCAACTCAAAGAAAGTTATGTGACCATTAAAAAAGGCGAAGCGTGGTTGCAAGGCGCACACATTTCAGCGTTGCTTTCGGCTTCGACGCACATTAAACCCGAAGCGGTTCGTAATAAAAAATTGCTGCTCAATCGACACGAATTAAATAAATTGATTGGCGCAGTGGAGCGAAAAGGTTATACGATTATTCCGTTGGCGATGTATTGGAAAAACGGACGCGCAAAAATCGAAATCGGTTTGGCGAAAGGCAAACAATTACACGATAAACGCGCCGCGTCGAAAGACCAAGATTGGAAGCGTGAACAAGCGCGGATTATGAAGAAGGCTTAATCATGTACGCAGAAAAATTACAACGATTTGAAAACACCGAAAACTTAGGCGGTAAAGCGTGGGAACACGCAGTGATAATTGATTTGACAACAAACTCTGGCATTAAAGATTGTGCGATGCACTGTTTTCATTATCAGCAAATGCTGGAAATGTTGCTTAAACACATATTAGAAACAAGGAGTGAATTTGGCTCTTACAGCAAAACCCACAAATTATATCGCTTGCTCGACGAAGTCATTGCAAATACGCCGTTTCGAGCAGATAAATCAAAATACTTTATGGCACTGCAAGTTATTTCAGTCTGCGCGGAAGAATATCGCTATAACTTTTTGCTTGATTGTCAGGGCTATTGGGAAGGCGTGAAATTAGCAGACGAATTACTCGAGCAGTTACTCGCCTTATAAATTTCAAATTTTTACACAAAAGGAAAAACAATGATTATTAACGGAGTCACGATAGACGCGACATTCGCCGAAGCCTTTCCGATGAAAGGCACGCGAGCGATTATCACCGCGCAAAATGAAAAATGGGCAATGATTGCCGCGCAAGCCATGACGGGTTTTGCCACGTCGGTGATTGCGTGCGGGTGTGAAGCAGGAATCGAACGAACTTTAACGCCTGACGAAACGCCAGATGGTCGTCCAGGTGTTGCGATTATGATTTTCGCAATGGGCGGCAAAGGGTTAGCAAAACAACTCGAAACTCGTGCGGGACAATGCGTTTTAACGTCACCGACTTCTGCGTTATTCGCAGGAATTGACGGAGGAATTCGCATTCCATTGGGTAAAAATTTACGGTATTTCGGCGACGGTTTTCAAACGTCAAAAGTGATTTCAGGCAAACGTTATTGGCGCATTCCTGTCATGGATGGCGAATTTTTAGCCGAAGCCACAACAGGTCAAGTTGATGCAATTGGTGGTGGAAATTTCTTAGTTTTAGCGCAATCACAACCGCAAGCCCTCGCAGCGTGTGAAGCCGCAATTGAAGAAATGAAAAAAATTCCTAATGTGATTATGCCCTTTCCTGGTGGTGTGGTGCGTTCAGGTTCAAAAGTCGGTTCAAAATATAAATCTCTCGGCGCATCAACCAACGACGCATTTTGTCCAACGTTGAAAGGTTCAACAAAAAAAACCGATTTATCACCCGATATTGAATCGGTCATGGAAATCGTCATCGACGGTTTGAGTAAAGAAGACATCGACAAAGCGATGCGCGTCGGCATTCAAGCGGTATGCGATTTAGGCGCAGAAAACGGCATCATGC
>JBAXMT010000015.1:0-21996 GCA_037134135.1 Methylococcaceae bacterium
AAACCTAAAAAACCGCTCCTCGGCATGAAAGCTGAGGAGCGGTTTTTTTATTTGTCAGGTTATCAGTTGGTTTAGGAGGTGAAAAAGCCGTGTTTTTGCATTCGATAAAGTAACGTATCACGGGTAATTCCAAGCAAACGTGCGGATTTACTGCGATTTCCTTGGGTACGGTCTAACGCTTGGTTAATCAAATTCGCTTCCAACGCGTCTAATTTCAAACCTACGCTTGGCAACAAAAAATCATGTGATTCAATGGAATTTGTTGCTTTTTGAAACTCAATCGGTAAATGTTCAGGTTCAATTATTTGGTCAGCAAACAAAATACTTAAACGTTCGCATAAATTTCGTAATTCTCGAATGTTCCCCGACCAGTGGTAATGCTTCAAAATTTTCAAACTGGCTTTGCTGAATTTTGGTGCTTTTATACTGTGATTTGTTTCAAACAGCTTAAAAAAATGCGTAATCAATAATTCAATATCTTCGCTGCGCTCTGATAATGCGGGTAATTCAAAGGGGACAACGTTTAAGCGAAAATATAAATCCGACCGAAATACACCATTTGAAATCAACTCTGTTAAATTCGCATTTGTCGCTGCAATGACACGCACATCGACTTTATAAGGTCGCACATCACCTACCGCTAAACATTCGCCTGAATCTAAAAAACGCAATAATTTTGCTTGAATCGACAAAGGTAACGAATTGATTTCATCTAAAAATAACGTACCGCCGTTTGCTGCTTGCAATAAACCTATCGTGTTTTGAATTGCGCCTGTAAAAGAACCTTTTTTGTGTCCAAACAATTCGGATTCAATCAAACTTTCAGGCAATGCCGCGCAGTTAAGCGTTAAAAATTCTTTGTTGGCGCGTGAACTCGCATTTTTAATCGCGTGTGCGAAAACTTCTTTTCCTGTTCCTGTTTCACCTTTCAATAAAACGGTAACATCGGTTGCTGCGACGATTTTCGCGCTGCGAATCAATGTTTCTAGTAAAGGCGATTGACCAATAATAGCTTCAAAATTATTCATAATCCTTCGTGCATTGTGTGCGGCATAATCGCCATTGGATTCAACGTTGGAAACGCCGAAAACAGTGCCAACGCAATCATGATAATCCCCACAATTTGTTTAAATCGTTTCATCGATGCAAGGCGTGTCAAAACACTAATCATCACGCCAACTCCCATTACAGCAGGAAGTGTGCCTAAACCGAATGCAATCATCGTCAATGAACTTTGCAAAATGCTGCCGCTCGCAATCGTCAATGCCAATGCTGCATAAACTAAGCCGCACGGAATCCAGCCCCAAACCATACCGAATAAATAAGCGTGTTTGCAGTCTTTAACGGGAATCAATTTGCGCCCAAACGGTTCAACGCGCCGCCAAATATGCAAACCTAGTTTTTCAATGTAGGCAAAACGGGGAAACCAACCTGCAATATACAAACCTGCGCCCGTCATAATCAGCGCAGAAATTATTTGTAACAAACGATGCCCATGCGTTTCGCCGAGCGGTAAAGTGACTAAAACTTCAATCAATCCCGCCGCCGCACCTGCAATGCCATAACTGGTAATACGTCCCGCGTTGTAGCTCAAAATAAACGGTAATAAACGTTTTTTGTCTTGGCGAATTTCGGGCGCAAGGCTAAACGTCAATGAACCGATAATTGAGCCGCACATTCCAATGCAATGCAGGCTACTAAATAAGCCCATCAACAGCGCGACTAATAATGACGAAGTAAAATTCGGGTCAAAAATCATGCGAATTGTGCGGCAATTTGAGCTTGCATGGTGTCAGCCATTGCTTTGCGATTTTGTGCATCACGAATTGGACGACCAACCACAATGTAATCTGCGCCATTTTGAAATGCGCCTTCAACGGTCACAACACGCTTTTGGTCATCATCTTCGCGATTATCGACAGGACGAACGCCTGGTGTAATGACGAGTAATTTATTATCGAGTTGTTCACGCAACATCGAAACCTCCAAACCCGAAGACACAATGCCGTCGCAACCAATCGCCAACGCCCGTTTGGCGCGGGATAAAACCAATTCGCGTACGTCACATTGAAAACCTAAATCGTCTAAATCACCACGATCTAAACTGGTCAGCGCGGTGACGGCTAAAACTTTTAAATCGCCTTTATTTTTTACGGCATATTCCATAATCGCATCGTTGCCGTGAATTGTGGCTAAATCGACACCTTTTTGACTTAACGCTGCAATTGCACGTCCGACGGTGGCAGGAACGTCGAAAAACTTCAAATCGACGAACACTTTTTTATTTCGTTGTTTCAGCCATTCGATGAAGCCAAAATAATCGCCGCACATGAATAATTCCATGCCAACTTTGTAAAAAATCACAGAATCGCCTAATTCTTCGACAAGGGCTTTTGCTTCGTCAATGCTTGGCACGTCGAGTGCCATAATTAAACGTTCGTTGATAGGAATGGATTTGGTTGAAATAAAAGATTGCGTCATAACATTAACTATAAGTCTGGGAAGTAAAAAATAGCGTCTATCTTACCGAATCTTGTCGGGTTCGATAAATGTTATTTGTTTTTAGGCAATTCGCGTAAAATTAAACTGAAATCACGCTTAAACCTTGTAGGAATCACATGAAAAAATTGCTTTTAATCCCGTTGTTATTTATTTCTACCGTCAGTTTTGCTGTTGAACCGTCAAAAGACGATTGGCAAAACACCACCATCAGCGATGCGACAATCAAAAAAATTCAAGAATCGAAGTTTGTGTATAAAAAATGCGTCTCTGATGAAATGCAAAAAGCACCTTATCAAAAACAAGAAAGTCGTCACGCCACCGAAGCCATTGTGAAACAATGCGAAAACGTGTTGGCAAAAATGCGTGAGGTTTACATCTCTGAAAAAGTACCCGAAATCATTGCTGACAGACATTTGAAACAAATGCGTTTGCAAACCACGCGCTTGGTATTGCAAGACATGATGTATAACGAAGCGGCGCGTTCCGTTCAATAATAAAAACTATAAAAAAGGTCTCGAAAATGGATATAACCAATTACACAATTGATTTAGCACTCAAACCAACAACACTTGATGCGTGGCACGTTTGTTTGGCAGGGACATCGGCTATTTTGGCGGGTGCGTTGATTTTAACGTTACTATCATTAGTGATGTGCATGGCGCGTCGTAAAGAAAATAATGCGGCAGAACCACAAATCAAAATCGTTGAAAAAATTGTACAAGCAGAACCGATTATTCAAATTGTTGAAAAAATTGTCGAAGTTCCTGTTGAACGCATTGTTGAAGTTGAAAAAATCGTCCAAATTCCAGCACCCGCGCCAGTCGTTTTAAAAGAAGCAAATTCTGATGCTGCGTTGCAATTACTTTATTTATTACAAAACGATGCACGTTTCATCGACTTCATCAAAGAAGATATGGGCGCACACAGCGATGAAGATGTTGGCATGGTGGCGCGTGTAATTCACGAAGGTTGCAACAAAGTCTTAAACGAACATTTCACCTTTACATCAATTGCGAAAGAAAACGAAGGCGACAAAATTACGTTAATCGAAGGTTATGACGCTGCAAAAGTGCGCGTGACGGGAAACATTGTCGGTAATCCACCCTTTACAGGCACGATTATTCACAAAGGTTGGCAAGTCACCGATGTGCGTTTGCCAAGTACCGTTCAAGGGTACAACGCAAATGTAATCGCGCCAGCAGAGGTTGAATTATGAGTTTTTTTGAAAAAATGAAAAAACAAGCGGCTGAAACGGCGAAAGTTGATGAACCGAAAAAAGACGAGGTGAAAAAGCCTGACGTTAAACCCGAAATTAAAGCAGAAGCTCCTAAAGTTGAAGCGGTGGTTGAAACGAAAGTTGATGCTGTAAAAGAAGTCGCACCAAAAGCCGAAAAAGAAACGTCCGTAAAAGTTGAAGCTGCGCCGATTACGCAAAAATCAATCTCAAAAATTGATGATTCAACAGGCAAAAATTTTGCTGTCGGGATTGATTTAGGTACGACACATTGCGTGCTTTCTTATGCCGATATTACGGACGTTGAAGCTGAATTTTCACAACAAGTGATGGGGATTTCGCAATTAACGTCCCCGAGTATTGTTGAAGAAAAATTGCAGTTGCCGTCATTTATTTATCAAGCGAATGACGCAGAATTACCTGCAAATTCAATCGTTCTGCCTTGGAATCAAAAACCTGATTTTATTGTCGGTGAAATTGCCCGTAGTTTAGGTTCTAAAACTCCCATTCGTTTAGTTTCAAGTGCGAAAAGTTGGCTTTGTCATGCAGGTGTTGATTGTAAATCTGCCATTTTACCTGCAGATTCTCCAGACGAAGTTGAAAAAGTATCACCTTTTGAAGCCACAAAAGCCTATTTAGAACACATGAGTAGTGCATGGCTACATTTACATCCAAACGCGCCACTTTCTGAACAAGATTTAGTGTTAACTGTACCAGCATCATTCGATCCAGCTGCGCGTGAATTAACGGTTGAAGCTGCGCGTGCTGTGGGTTTAAGTCATGCGATTTTGCTCGAAGAACCACAAGCGGCGTTATACAGTTGGATTGAACAAACGCAAGGCGAATGGCGCAAACAAGCCAAAACTGGCGACGTGATTTTGGTTATTGACGTGGGCGGTGGAACGACCGATTTATCGTTAATTGCCGTGACTGAAAAAGACGGTGTTTTAGATTTAACAAGGGTTGCGGTCGGTGAGCATATTTTGCTCGGCGGCGATAATATGGATTTAGCGTTGGCGTACACTGTCAAAGCTAAAATCGAAAAAGATGGCAAACGTTTAGAACCGTGGCAAATTCAAGCCTTAACGCACGGTTGCCGCGATGCGAAAGAAAAGATTTTTTCAAGCGACGTTGCCAGCGTGCCATTAGTCGTACCGAATCGCGGTTCATCGTTAATCGACGGCACATTGCGTAGTGAATTAACCCGCGACGAAGTGAATAGCGTTTTAATCGAAGGCTTTTTACCAAAAGTATTTGTGAGTGAACGTCCTGTTTCACGCGCTCGTGCAGGTCTACAAACAAAAGGCTTGCCTTATGCTCAAGACGCTGGAATCACGCGCCACTTAGCGGCATTTTTAGCGAAACAAATTAACGCCGCTGACGAATTAGACGGAATTGACTTACCTGAAGGCGCGACATTTTTGCATCCAACAGCGGTTTTATTTAATGGCGGCGTGTTCAAAGCTGACGCATTAAGCCAACGTTTGATGGATGTATTAAACGATTGGCTGAAAACTGAAAATTCACCTGAAGCGCGTTTATTAGAAGGTGCAGATTTAGATTTAGCGGTTGCTCGTGGCGCGGCATATTACGGTTTTGTTCGTAAAGGCAAAGGCGTTCGTATCAAAGGCGGAACAGCGGCAGCTTATTACGTCGGTATTGAAAGTGCGATGCCGTCTGTGCCTGGAATGCAGCCTGAAATTCAAGCCTTATGTATTGCGCCATTTGGCATGGAAGAGGGTACAAAAGTCGAATTACCAACAGATGAATTTGGTTTAATTGTCGGTGAACAAGTCCGTTTCCGATTCTTTAGTTCGACAACGCGCCGTGAAGATGTTGTCGGTACACGTTTAGATTATTGGCAAGATGATGAAATTTCAGAATTAAACGAAATTGAAATAACACTTGATCAAGAAGGGCGACGTTCTGGCGAAGTCGTTGCCGTGCATTTAGGTTCCGCTGTCACCGAAGTCGGCACGTTAGAATTGCAAGCATTTTCAAACAAAGATAATGGACATTGGAAAATTGAATTTGATGTGCGTAACTAAATAAAAAGTAGGTGAAAGACGCAATGTCTTTCACCTTTTCTTTCCACTAACACCCTAGAAAAATGACTGAATATATCACCCGAAATAATCCAAATAATGACGACGAAGATGATTATGAATATGACGAAGATGGCAATATCGTTTATTACGCCGTCCGACCAAACAAAACCCAAATCAAAAAAGAAATTGCCGCATTATTGGCGTTAGGTGAAGAAATTTCATCGTTGCCATCAGCTCAAATTACCACGCTGGGCTTGCCTGAAAAGTTGGAATCGTTGATTCGTGAAGTTGCCAAAATGCCGCGAAAATCTGCTCGCAAACGTCAACTTAAATTTATCGCGCAACAATTTTACAAAATGGAAAGTTTGGTTGAGCCGATTATTGAAAAAGTGGCTAAATTCAAAAATCAAAGTGGTCACGCTGTGCGAGAGCATCATATTATCGAAAAATGGCGCAGCCGTTTATTGAACGAAGGGAATAATGCGCTGACTGAATTATTAGATGAACAACCGCACGCGGATCGTCAGCATTTGCGCCAACTTATACGGAATGCTCAAAAAGAATTGG
Organism: Methylococcaceae bacterium; assembly: GCA_037134135.1. Lineage (GTDB taxonomy): Bacteria > Pseudomonadota > Gammaproteobacteria > Methylococcales > Methylomonadaceae > UBA10906. Next base: position 6,352 of record JBAXMT010000015.1, read on the forward strand.
CTACAGGGCAAACATCAAAATCATCGCGTTTGTTATATCGCTATTTAAAAACGCTATTTGATTTTGATGAAGAATGGAACGAGGACGATATGGCAACAGCCGTGGAATTTGATGATTCCGATGACTTTGACGATGATGACGACGATATTGATGAAGACGATTAAGAAAAAAACGTCATTGCTTCATAAATGCGTGCTTGCGCTTGATGTAAAACGTTAAGCGAAAAGTCACCATTTAACTTGCCTTTGTTCAGTTTTACATACGCGGGAATCGTATTGAGATAAGGCAAGTATTTTGCCTTTTTCGATCCAAAATAACTGTGTAATTTCGCCAAAATGACAATATCAATTAAGGTTAATTGTTCTTCACCGCTTTCATAAAACCAATCTTCTGAAAACTTAGGAATGTTGATTAAATCAGCGGAGAAATCCAAATTATGTAACATCAATGTCCCAACTGGCGGACTTAAAAATGGTAATGCTGTTTTAAGTTCGCGCAAATCGGGCGAATAATCTAATTGTTCTTCGGCAAAATTCAACACAGGAATTCTTCCAATGTCGCAAATCAAACCCGCTAACAAAGCATCTTCTGGATTCACCGTTTTGCTTTCTTTTGCCAAAATGTAACACAAACTCGATAAGTAAATACTGCTACGCCAAGTCGATTGCATCATGCTCATCAGCTGTTTATTTTGAGAATAAAACAGGTGTTTCACACTAATTCCCATCACTACGCGACGTGTTGCTTCTAAGCCCAAACGAAGCACCGCATTATGACAATTTGTAATAGGTGCTTCTGCAGCATAAAACACACTGTTTGCGACTTGAATGAGTTTTGCCACAATCGTTGCATCAAATTGCACGATATTTATGACATCGACAATAGTAACGTCGGGGTCTTGCAGAGCTTGTCTTAAACGTGATGCGACTTGCGGCAAACTAGGTAAAGACAAACTATTTTCTCGATAAGCGTGTGCAAAATCGGCAAAAAAACGATTGTTAGGTAAATCACGCGGTAAATTACTTTTTATAAATTCGTTACCTAAAGTATAACGATATTTTTGTTGGGTTAGTCGCTGTAGAAAAATGCGCGAAACTGCCAAAATAATACAAGGCGCAGTTGTAACAACGGTTGAACCGCATGAAAAACCACTATTTAATGGCAATCCAGCTTGTGGCGTACCGACACTAACGGTGTATGGAAAGATGCCTTCAGGATGCAATTCAACACTGCCATGCAACAAATAAAACGCATATTCTGTAATCTCTCCTGTAATAAATACAACCGAATCGGCTGTGTAATGCAGCGTTTGTTGGTCGATTTGTTCAAGCATACTTTCAGACAAATAACGCAGCGGCGCAAACTTTCTAAGTGATCTGACGGTTTGTGGCTCAGTAGTGTTAATGTAAATCGGAGCGGTGCGGGCTGTTGGTGTAACGAATACTGGAATAACAGGAATCGCATCTTTAGAAATACTATCTGGATTAAGAAGTTCGTTAATTTCTTCAGCAGCCTCATTATCATCTTCTTCGGTGGCAGAAGATGATGACGAAAAAATACGCTCAAAACCACCAAATAAAAGGTTTTGTGGTAAGGCAAGTAGCCGTTGTAGCGAGCGATAAAATGCAGCAAGTGTATTTAAAAACATTAACCAAACATGCTCATGGCATCATCAATACGTTGTTGTGCTTTGGACAAAATATCCAATGAAAAATCTGGATTTAATTTTCCATTCTTTAGTTTTGTATAAGCGGGAATTGAATTGATATAAGGCAATTCTTTGGCGCGATCCGTGCCGAAATAGCTGTGTAATTTTGCCAAAATAACGACATCAATCAACGTCAATTTATCGGAATCACTTTCGTAATACCAATCTTCTGCATGTTTTGGGATTTCAGTAATTTCTTTTGCAAAACCTAACGTGTGCAAAACTAAAGAACCGACAGGAGGATTTAAATAAGGCATCGCAATTTGTAATTCGTTTAAATCGGGGTAACTATCTGGATTTTGTTCAGCAAAATGTAATAACGGAATCGCGCCGATGTCGCATATTAAACCCGCTAATAATGCGTCTTCAGGATTTACTTCACCCGATTCTTGGGCAAGAACAAAACTCAAACTCGAAATATGTAAACTTTTTTTCCACAACTCCATCATTTTCGCCATAAGCTGCGGCGATTTAGATTGAAACAATTGTTTTACACTAATTCCCATGACGAGTTTTCGTGTTGTTTCCAAACCCAGACGAGTCACTGCATCGTGACAGTTTTTAATAGGGGTTGTTGATACATACAACGCACTATTTGAAACTTGAATCAGTTTCGCCACAATCGGTGCGTCAATTTCAATAATTTTAATAACATCTTTAATACCAATATCTTCTTCCATCGCTTTGCGAAGTTTAATTGCCACTTGCGGCAACGATGGCAAACTCAGCTTATTTTCTCGATAGGCTTTTGCAAAGCTATTGAAAAATTGTGTATTGGGAATTTCTTTAGGTAATTCAATATCGATAATTTCTAAATTATCAGCAGGATTTGATTTGTTTTTTGTTATCCACCATTGCACCAAATTGGTTGGCATTGAAAGGATAACGCTTTGGGATTTTGTAGTTGCTGTTGCACCGCAAACTTTTCCGCTGTTAAGCGGTAGATTCGCTAATGTAGAACCTTCTTCAATGAAATAATTTGCACCGCCATCGGATTCAAGTTCAATGCTGCCTTTAAGTAAATAATAAAGATATTCACTTTTTTCACCTAGAACAAATACAACAGATTCAGGAGTATAAGTTAAAATCCACTGATCAATTTGGACAATGTCCTCGTCATTCAAATCACGAATAGGTGCTAATTTTTTCAATATCGCTAAAGGTTGTTTTGCTTCTTTTGCGGATTGTGGTGGAGTAGCCGCAGATAAACCTGTAGCGGTTTTTGTATCAACAGATTTACCACTTTTTTCTTCAGATAAATTTTTAATATCAGTTGTTTTTTTAGAAAAAAGACTGCTTGCCCACGATGCCATAATGATTCAATCCCTTAAATTTTTGCGAAGGTTAATTTACTATTTTGTTGGATTGTAGAAAACCGCTGTTTTCGATAAAGAGTCATGCCAGCAGCGGTTATTTTTATCAAAGAGTGACCAAAAAAAACCAAATCCCAATGCACTCAAAGCAATTATCGCACCGATAAAACGCCAAGCCGCTTGACCCCAAGTGATTTTTTTATGATCGAACGTTAAAACCTGTAGTTTCCATGCTCGTAAACCCAATGTTTGTCCGCCATGTGTCCAAAACCAACCATAAAAAATAAAACTGATAATGAGTAAATAAATTGCGTAAAACCAGTTTCGTGGGTCAAATGCCTGACCCGCGTTTAAAGGTAAAATTAACGCGGTAGCGACAAAAAGAACACTCAACAGTAAAAGTAAGTCGTAAATAATCGCAGCAAAGCGGCGTATTAAAATCGATGTGTGTGACATGGTTTTAAACGAATACGCCGTTACAATAACTCACGATATTAAATTTTAAACAACGACAATTTTTGTCCAAAGTACATTGTCATCGCTAATAAACCACTAAACATTAACAATGAGAAAAAGAACGGCGGACGATGAAATAACAATACGAAGAAATCACTTAGAAATAAGCTAGTTAAAATAGGCTGATCAATTAAGCTAGTAATAATTTTTTTAAACATAACAACTCCAAATTTGAACGTGCATACGTTGTCGCGTATACAAAGAATTAAAAACAGTGGCGATTTTACTCTATTCAAAACCACAATGTAAAAGAAAACAAATGTTGATTAACTGTGTGTGAATTGCAATGATATTAGCCACATTATGAATAAAACCAATTGAGTGTGAACGCCATTTTAACTTTTTTAAAAAACTTCGCAGATTCGGACAAACAACCGATTAGATCGGCAAAAATTGCTCGCCAAAAATTCATTGAAAAATCGCCTGAAATTTCTCGTGTTACTGGAAATTACAACGGTGCAACAGTTATTCCACGCTTAGAGCATAACGTTTCACGCGAACAAATTAGTGATAACGCTTTAAAAGTCGTCTACAAACTCAAAAAAGAAGGTTTCGATGCCTATTTAGTCGGTGGATGCGTGCGTGATTTATTACTGGGACGTGAACCTAAAGATTTCGATGTTGTGACTAACGCTTTACCTGAAGAACTTGCCAGTCTTTTTACGAATTGCAGAATTATTGGCAAACGCTTTCGTTTAGCGCACGTCATTTATGGTCGTGAGATTATCGAAGTCGCAACATTCCGTAAAAGTGGCAGCGAAAAACCGAGTGAAGCCCAGAGTTCAACAAAAGAGGGGCGCATTCTTCAAGACAATCTTTACGGTACGATTGATGATGACGTGTGGCGACGTGATTTCACTGTCAACGCGCTTTATTACAACATTCGTGATTTTTCAATCGTCGATTATGTTGGCGGCATTGCCGATCATAAAGCTGGTTTAATTCGTTTAATTGGTGATGCTAACGAACGTTTTCGAGAAGATCCAGTGCGAATGTTACGAGCGGTGCGGTTTGCAGTGAAATTAGGATTTAAATTACACACCGATTGCGAACAAGCAATTCACCTTAACGCGCATTTACTTGCCAGCATTCCCGCCGCACGGTTACACGATGAAGTGACAAAATTATTTTTAACGGGATATGGAATACAAACGTTTGAAATGTTACGTCATTACGGTTTGTTTGAAGTATTGTTCCCAGCCGTTGAAAAAGATTTATCTCGTGAAACATCAAATTTCCCCAAAATGATGGTGATTCACGCGCTACAAAATTCAGACAAACGCATTGCGGAAGGTAAGCCAGTTGCGCCTTATTTTTTATTTGCTGCATTTTTGTACGAACCAATGATGCAACGCACCAATGAAAAATTAGCAAAAGGAATGCTCAAATCGGATGCGTCTTTTTCAGCAGCTAGCGAAATTTTAACACAGCAAATTCGACGTGTTTCACTGCCGCGTCATTTGACATTGACCATTCGTGAAGTGTGGAATCAACAAGCAAAATTTGAATTTCGGGTTGGTGCAAAAGCCAGTAAATTATTGATGCACCCACGCTTTCGAGCGGCTTATGATTTTCTGCTTTTACGCGCACAAGCAGGTTCTGCATCGGAAGAATTGGCGGAATGGTGGACAGCGTACCAAAAAGCGAATGAATCCGAACGGCGTAAAATGACACAACCTCAAGCGCAGCCTAAATCGACAAAACCAAAGAAAAAACGGGTTTATCGTAAAAAAACAAAAACGGCTGTCGTGTCAAATGAGGATAGTGCGTGATGATTTCATATTTAGGTTTGGGCAGTAATTTAGAAACACCTATCGAGCAATTACGCGATGCACGATTAGCCATTGCAAAGATAAGCGGTATCGAAGAAATTGCATTTTCGAGTTTATATCGCAGTCCACCAATGGATTCACGAGTTCAACCCGATTACATCAATGCGGTAATGGCGATTGAAACAGATTTATCACCGCTGGAATTATTAGCCGCGATGCAAAATGTTGAAAATGAACAAGGTCGTGTTCGTAAAGAACGTTGGGGCGCACGCACGTTGGATATTGATATTTTGTTATTTGGCGACGAAATTTTGAATTTTCCTGAATTATGCGTGCCGCATTACGGCATGACGAAACGCGCTTTTGTGTTGTATCCATTGGCTGAAATTGCACCTGATTTGACGATTCCAACACACGGCAAACTCACAGACTTAGTCGCACGTTGTCCGTTAGATGGTTTAGAGCGATTATCCGATGTCGTCTAGCTATTTAACCTTGAATTCAAATCAGCCGCTTACGCATTTAGATTTATTAGCGATGAAGCAACGCGGCGAAAAAATCACTTGTTTAACCGCTTACGATGCCAGTTTTGCTGCGCTAATTGATACAACTGGAATCGAAGTAATTTTGGTGGGTGATTCGCTCGGTATGGTGATTCAAGGTCATGTGACCACGTTACCTGTAAAAATCGACGACATGATTTACCACACGCGTTGCGTTACAAAAACGTGCAAACGGGCGTTGTTGATTGCCGATTTACCCTTTATGACTTACGCCACGCCTGAATCTGCAGCACAAAATGCAGCGCGTTTAATCCAAGACGGTGGCGCACAAATGGTAAAACTAGAAGGTGCGAAAATCGAAATCGTCCAATTTTTGGTCGCGCAAGGCATTTCAGTTTGTGGGCATTTAGGATTATTGCCGCAATTTATTCATCAACTTGGTGGTTATAAAGTTCAAGGTAAATTGGCTGAAGCGGCTGAAAAATTACTCACAGATGCGTTAGAAATTCAAAGTGCAGGAGCAACAATGTTGATTTTAGAATGTGTTCCCGCCGATTTAGCACGACAAATTACTGAAAAATTAACGATTCCTGTCATTGGAATTGGGGCTGGGGCGAAGTGTGACGGTCAAGTTTTAGTTGTTTACGATATGCTCGGCATCAGCACGGGCAAACGCCCTCGTTTTTCAAAAAACTTTCTTTCTGACACCAACTCGATTGAATCTGCGTTAAAGAATTATTTTAACGCAGTCAAAAAAGGCGAATTTCCCACTACTGCTCACAGCTTTTAATTCTCAAGTTTTTATTTTTATGCAAATTCTTCATACCGTTTCAGATATTCGCCATTGTGTTCAAAATTGGAATAACGCTGGTGAGCGCGTAGCTTTTGTGCCGACGATGGGTAATTTACACGCGGGACATTTGCAACTGGTACGCGAAGCTAAACGTCATGCAGATAAAGTCGTCGTCAGCATTTTTGTGAATCCGACACAATTTGGTATTAACGAAGATTTTTCCGATTATCCGCGCACCGAAACGCGTGATTGTGAATGGTTGGCAGCGGAAGGCTGTGATTTAGTTTTTTTGCCTAACGTCGAAACAATTTATTCGCTAAATGCTCAAACGTCAGTAAATGTTTTACAGGTTTCAAAAAATTATTGTGGCGCATCGAGGGCAGGGCATTTTGATGGTGTGGCGACGGTTGTGTGTAAATTATTCAATATCGTGCAGCCTAATATCGCGTTATTCGGTTTAAAAGATTTTCAACAATTTGTTGTCATTCAAACGTTGGTACGCGATTTACATTTGCCAATTGAATTGATTGGTGTGCCGACGGTGCGTGAATTAGATGGTTTAGCAATGAGTTCGCGCAACGGTTATTTGAATGAAAAAGAACGCGCTTTTGCCCCTAAAATCTATCAAATTTTGCAGCAATCTCATGATAATTTAAAAGCTGGAAAAACGATTGCTGAAGTTGAAATATGTGCAATTTCAGCATTGACGCAAAATAGTTTTGAATTGGATTATTTCAAAATAGCACGACGTTTAGATTTACAACCTGCCACGTTAGACGATGATGAGCTGATTATGCTTGTCGCTGTCAAACTGGGAAAAACCCGCTTAATTGATAATTTGTGGTTTGATAGATGAGCGGCATTCGTGATAATCATGACTTTGGAAAAGTCGGTGATTTTTTAAAAGAAAAAATACAACTCAATGCACAGCTACGTTTTGTATCAGCCTATTTTAGTATTTTTGGATTTGAAGCCCTGAAAGCAGAATTATTGCCGATTGATAAGTTGCAATTTCTGTTCGGTGAACCGACTTTTGTTAAGCAACTAGACGTAGCACAATCTCAGGCGAAAGCATTTCATATTGTGGAACAAGATTTATGGCTAAATAATCGCCTGAATCAAAAAGCGATTGCTAAAACGTGTGCGAATTGGATAACAGAAAAAGTCGAAATTCGTTCGCTGATTCAAACAAATTTGCTACATGGCAAGCTCTACCATATCAACAATAACGGTGTTGAATCGGCATTGCTTGGTAGCTCAAATTTTACGTTGCACGGTTTGGGCGAAGGAAATTCAAACATTGAGTTGAATTTAGTTGTGGATAGCGACCGCGACAGACAGGATTTAAAGCTCTGGTTTGATGGCATTTGGAACAACAAAACATTGGTAAAAGACGTTAAACAAGAGGTTTTAAATTATTTAACCCAGCTTTATTACAATCACTCACCACAGTTTATTTATTACAAAACGCTTTACCATGTTTTTTACGAAGACTGGCAACGCTATCAAGAGCAACGTGAAGCCACTGAAAAAAGTTTAAATAAATCGGAAATTTGGAATACCTTGTTTGATTTTCAAAAAGAAGGCGTGGTTCACGCAATTACTAAAATAGAAGCGCATAACGGTTGTATTTTGGCAGACAGCGTGGGGCTTGGTAAAACCTACGAAGCTCTGGCGGTCATCAAGTATTTCGAGGCAAAACATCACAATGTTTTGGTTTTATGTCCCAAGAAACTCAGTGAAAATTGGTTACTTTATTCATCGCTCTATAAACGCCAACTAAATCCGCTCAAAGCAGATAAATTAAATTACACCGTATTGAGCCACACAGATTTGAATCGTGAAAAAGGTCTGTCAAACAATGTCGATTTAAGTGATTTCGAGTGGAGTCAGTTTGATTTAATTGTGATTGATGAATCGCACAATTTTAGAAATGATAACAAGAGCAAAAATGGTAAATCACGTTACCAACGTTTGCTTGAAGATGTGATTCAAGCAGGTGAAAAAACGAAAGTTTTATTATTGTCGGCAACGCCTGTAAATAACGATTTATCAGATTTGTATAATCAAATTCGTTTTATTAGTGCCGACGATACCCATGCCTTTGCAAACATTGGCATTGTCGATACGAAAAAAACATTACGAGCCGCGCAAAATGCTTTTCATGATGCCGTTAAAAACAAACGCCAGTCGCAACTAGCGCACCATTTGAACGCGGATTTTTTCAAATTACTCGATGCGATTACGATTGCCCGTTCGCGCAAACACATTGAACGTCACTACCCCAATGTGGCTAAAGAATTGGGCGGTTTTCCTAAACGCACCGCGCCACAATCGATTTATTACGACATGGACACGCTTGGCGTATTTCCTTCGTTTGTCGGCATAGAAAAAGAAATTTCAGCTTATCAATTATCGTTATTTAATCCGACGAAATACCTGCTCAACGAATACCGCGATTTACCTGAATATCAAAGCAAAGTAAAAAACTTCACTCAAGAAAACCGAGAGCATTATTTAATCGGCATGATGAAGGTGAATTTTTTAAAACGTCTTGAAAGCTCAGTGGTTTCATTTGCGGACACGATGGCTCGAACGGTTATTAAGATTGAGGATTTGATTAAAAAAATAAAACAACTCGATGAAATTGAAAATTTGATTGATGATGATTCTGACGATGAAGAGTTAAATGATGCGCTGGCAGTCGGTAAAAAAATCAAATTCAAATTAAAACATTTGGATTGTTCACGCTGGTTGCAGGATTTAGAAAGCGATAAACAACAACTCTCGAAATTGCGTGATGTAGCACAAAACGTAACATATCAACGTGATGGTAAATTACACGAATTAAAACGGTTGATTACCCATAAAATCACCAATCCAACGGTAGACAAGCAAGGGAAATCAATCAAGAAAGTGCTAATTTTTACCGCTTTTTCGGACACCGCTCAGTATTTGTACAACGCCTTGAAATCCGATTTAACCGAGCTAGGCGTTCATTCTGGTTTGGTGACGGGTTCAAAATGTGAAGCGACTTTAGGCATGACAAATTTCAACGACGTGTTAATCAATTTTTCACCTACCGCTAAAAAACGCAGTGGTTTTAAAAATACGCTCACTGAAGAAATTGATGTGTTGATTGCCACCGATTGTATTTCGGAAGGTCAGAATTTGCAGGATTGCGATTGGGTGATTAACTACGATATTCACTGGAATCCTGTGCGTTTAATTCAACGTTTTGGACGAATTGACCGAATTAACAGCCAAAACAAAGACGTTTCGATGATTAACTTCTGGGCAACGGCTGAACTCGACCAGTATTTGAATTTGAAAAATCGCATTGAGGCGCGAATGGCGTTAGTAGATATTTCTGCCACAGGTTCGGATAATTTATTGCTTACCGAAGACGATGCTAATGATGAGTTAAATTATCGTGACGAACAGCTAAAACGCATGAAAGACGAAGTTCTGGATTTAGAAGAACTCAATGATGGCGCGACATTAACCGATTTTAATTTTGATGATTTTCGTGCGGATTTAGGCGGCTATTTGGATTTAGAGCGCGATAAATTAGCCAACGCGCCACTCGGTCTTTATGGCATTGTGCCGCAGCAACCCGATTTGAATATCCACAAAGGCGTTATTTTTTGTCTGCAACAAAAGGTTTATCAGCAGGAAAAGGGGCAACAAGTGAATCCGCTCACGCCGTTTTTTCTGATTTATATTCAAGACGACGGCAAAGTCAGACGCAACTTTGTCGAAGCAAAACACACGCTCGAAATTTTCAAAACGTTGTGCATCGGTAAAGACCAACCTTATGAAGCGTTATGCCAATTATTTGATGACCAAACGGGGGACGGTAGTGACATGACGCACTATTACGACTTGGTGGCAAAATCTGTTGATGCGATTAGCGAAGCCTTTCAAGAAAAAGAAATTATAAAATTAGCAACAGGACGTGGCGCGTTATTGCCAATCGTTTCGCAGCAAATTACAAACCCAACCGATTTTACGTTGGTCACATGGCTAGTCATTAGTTAAATCCTTTTAATTCGAGAAATTTATGAAAAAAGTTGCCTCTTTACGCTATGGCGTAATTTTTAAAAAAGCCTTTTGTGACGTGGATGTTTTCAAAGGTTTTGTGCGTGATATTTTGGGAATTCAGCTTGAAATTGACAAAGTCGAAACTGAAAAAGAATTTGAACAACCTGTTGGACGAGTCAAACCAGAGTTTGATTTGTTTGCCGAAGACAAAAAAAATCGCATCATCGTCGATATTCAGCACGAAAAACACACCGATCATTACGACCGATTTTTACATTATCACTGCGCGGCAATTCTTGAACAAATCCCAAACTCCAAAGATTACAAACCGCCGTTGGCTGTTTATACGATTGTGGTTTTAACCTCGGGCGACAAATATAAATGTGATGTTGCTACGATTGATTTCGATCCCAAAAGAAAGAATGGCGAACCGCTTGGGATTATCAAACATAAAGTCATTTACCTTTGTCCTAAATATATGGATGAAAACACGCCGCCACTTTATCGAGAATGGTTGCAGGTTATTAACGAAAGTTTGAGCGAGCAAATTGACGAAAATCAATATCAGCTTTCTGAAGTGCAAAAAATCATTCATCACATTGAACAAGACGATATTTCACCAACAGAACGAGCCGTCATGATTGAGGAATATCACAAAGAAGAATTTCAAGCGAATGCGATTAAAAAAATAGGAAAAGCCCTGCTTGAAAAAGGTTTAGATATTTCTGGATTTTGTGAAATCACAGGTCTAACGCTCGATGAAATTGAACAGGCAGATTCTGATGACTGATAAACACACACTTCAAACGCTCATCAACCAATTTTCTGGTGGCGATTTAAAAGCAAACGCGCTCGCGTTATTCAAAGAATTGGGTTATCAAAGTCCGCGTACTTTTAATAAACCCGTTGCTGAAATTTTGCGTGGCTTTGACCATGAAAAAGCGTTGTGTTCCGAATGGATTAACGCGCCATTTCTGTTTCAATTAGCGCAAGATAATTTAAGCAACATCCAGTCATTACTCACCGAGGTTGATGGCACGATTATCGAATCTTATATGTTCGTGGCGATTGAATTAGAAAAGTCGGAGTATTCACGAACGCAACTTGTCACCATCACCCGTGAACTCAATAAAAGCCCACAACCTGTTTTGATTTTATTCAAACACGGCGATACGCTGACGTTATCAGTGATTCACCGTCGCTTGCATAAACGTGACGAAAGCAAAGACGTTTTAGAAAAAGTCACGTTGCTTAAAGATATTCGTATCAGTGACCCACACCGCGCTCATGTGGATATTTTGGCGGATTTGGCATTTGATAATTTGAATTTAAAAGCAGGTGCGAGTTTTGTTGATTTGCACAATGCTTGGCAATCGGTTTTAGACACCAAAACTCTTAATAAACAGTTCTACAAAGAATTATCGCAATGGTATTTCTGGGCGATGAAAGAGGTTTATTTTCCTGATGCTGAAAATATCGAAGCGATAAAAGGCGGCGTTTTTGAAGATGAAAACAAAGTGCGTGAACACAACGCTAAAAACTTAATTCGATTATTGACGCGCTTATTGTTCGTTTGGTTTATCAAAGAAAAAAATCTGATTCCTGAGCAGTTGTTCAACGAAGATTGGATTAACGCGCAATTAGACGGTTTCAAACCGCAAATCAGCGACAAATCAAACGCCACTTTTCAAGCCAATGACAGCCATTATTACCGCGCCATTTTGCAAAATTTATTCTTTGCAACATTGAATCAAACCTGTGAAAAACGTGGATTTCGTAACGATGGACAACATCGAAATGTCACCAATTTAATGCGCTACAAATCGTATTTTAACGAGCCTGAATCGTTTTTGAATTTGATGACTGACGTTGTGCCATTTATGAACGGCGGTTTGTTTGATTGTTTGGATAAAGTCGTTCCTGATTTAAAAGGCAAACAAGGCGGCGATGTGATTGCTTACGAAGACGGATTTTCAGACCGCGTCGATAATAAATTGCGCGTGCCTGATTACATTTTCTTTGGCGCACATAAAAACGTCGATTTAAGTGAAGAACTTGGCAACAAACAAAAATCCGTTGAGATTAAAGGCTTGATAGATATTTTAAAAAGCTACAAATTCACCATCACCGAAAACACGCCGATTGAAGAAGATATTGCACTCGACCCCGAATTATTAGGGCAAGTGTTTGAAAATTTACTCGCCAGTTACAACCCCGAAACCAAAACCACTGCGCGTAAGCAAACAGGCTCTTTTTATACGCCGCGTGAAATCGTCGATTACATGGTTGATGAATCGTTAAAGGCTTATTTCAAATCAAAATTGGATTATTTAACCGCCGAGCAATTAGACGATTTGCTCAGTTACACAAAAGCCACGCCCGAATTTTCAGAATCAGAAAAAACCGCGTTAATTGAAGCCATCGACACCTGCAAAATTCTTGACCCTGCTTGCGGTTCGGGTGCGTTTCCAATGGGTGTTTTACACAAATTGGTTTTCATTTTGGGCAAAATCGACCCAGACAATGAATTGTGGAAACAACGCCAAATCAAAGAAAAAGATTCCGCTCTGCAAAAACGCATTATTGAAGCCTTCACCGATAACGAAGTCGATTACGCTCGAAAACTTTATCTCATCGAAAATTGTATTTATGGCGTGGATATTCAAGCGATTGCGATTCAAATCAGCAAACTTCGGTTTTTCATTTCGCTGATTGTTGACCAAAAAGTCGATAGAAATAAAACCAATTTTGGCGTGTTACCGTTGCCGAATTTAGAAACGAAATTTGTCGCGGCAAATACCTTAATCGGCATCGAAAAACCCAAAGCTCAAATCAGCCTTTTTGATAACAAAGAAATTGAAGCTCTCGAAGAACAATTAAAAAAAGTGCGTCACAGCTTGTTTAGCGTCAGAAGTCCAAGCAGAAAAAGAGAATTGCGCGAAGAAGATAAACAATTGCGTGAACAAATTGGCGCGTTGTTAGAACAACACGGCTGGGGCAATGAAACCGCGCAACAATTGGCGCATTGGAATCCTTATGACCAAAACGCCAACGCCGATTTTTTTGATGTCGAATGGATGTTTGGTGAAAACGGTTTTGATATTGTCATCGGCAATCCGCCTTATGTTCAAGTTAAAAAAGGATTGTTCAGTGAATCACAATTTCCATATTCGGAAGGCAAAGATAAAGGCAAACAAAATTTGTACAAAGTTTTCACTGAGCAATCGTTTAATTTGATTAAAGAAGGTGGGGTTGCTTCGTTGATTGTACAAAGTTCTTTAATGGCTGACGTGTCGGCGCAATACACTCGTGAATTGTTATTAACGCAAACTAAAATTAGTTTTTTTATTGAATTTCCTAAAAAATCAAGCAATGCCGATGGGCAGGTTTTTGAAAATGTTTTACAAGGAACTTGTGCGTATTTATTCAAAAAAGATAAACCAGATAAGCAAACATCGTTCAAAGTATCTATAAATAACGACGTTACAACAGTAAAAAATTTGGTTTTTGATAATTTGAATCAAAGCGAACTCATCAAAATTTATCCAAATGGTTTTTTTATTCCATTGGTGAAGCCTAAAGAATTTGAGCTACTGCGTAAAATTTTTAGGGAATCAGAACCACTAAAAGAAAGAGTTGAAAGCATAAGGCAGGGGGATTTAAATCTAACATCTGCTAAAGACTTTTTTTCAAATGCAAAAACAAATATCAAATTATTTAGGGGGAAACATATTTCGAGATATATGTTGAACTCTAATAGTGATGAATTTGTAGCAACAGATTATTTGACTGACAAAGTTAAATTAAATAAAGAAAATACATTTATTGTTGGTCAAGAAGTAACTGGCACTGTTGATTTACACCGATTACATTTTTGTCAAACACCAGTCGGTGAAGAATTTTTATTTGGTCATACGGCAAATAAAATCCTATTACGCAATCAGAATGAAAGCGGTTATATCGTTGCAATTTTGAATTGTTCATTATTGGATTGGTTTTTTAGAAAAACGTCTACTAATAACCATGTTATGGGTTATGAAATTGAAGCCTTACCCATTCCAAAAATCCCCGAAACCGAGCAACAACCGTTTATTGAATTGGTGGACAAAATCCTTGCCGATAAAAAAGCAGGCAACGACACCAGCGCGTTGGAACGTGAGATTGATAGGTTGGTTTATGGGCTTTATGGGTTGAGTGATGAGGAGATTTTGATTGTGGAGGGTGGGAAATGAAAACGATTTTATTAGAAATTGCAGAGAACAGTTACGGTTCACTTTTGGGATTTATCCAGACATTGCCAAAAAATGAATGCCGTGTATTAAGTGACAATGACGATGTGTTATCGCCTAAAGAATCGTTACAAATTCAAAAAATGATGCTGCAAATTAACCAAGGTGATTACAGCGAATTCGAGGATTGGGAAACGGTGAAAACGCGCTTATGAATTACCGATTGTTGTGGCACAAAACCGCGAGCAAATTTCTTGAAAAATGTTCACCAAAACAAAAAGAAATGGTGAAAGAAAAGCTCGAATTGCTTCAATCGAATCCTTACAAACACCCGCAATTGGATATAAAAATCATGCAAGGATACGACGATGTTTATCGATTGCGGATTGGGCAATACCGTTTAATTTATCGTGTTCATGAAGGCGAATTGGTCGTTTTTATGATGACGATGGGAAATCGGGGCGATGTTTATAAACACTTTCAGTAACTTTTATGGTGATGCAAATGATTCAAGAAAAGAAGTTTGTTTTGATGAAAGAGTTATTGTCGAATGCTGAAAAATTGGAAGATTATTTAGATTATTTACACATTCAAACGGTCAAAAAACAGAATAAATTGCCGCGTCATTCTTTTGATGATGTCGTGGCGGCATTGAAAGTAACGTTATGAAAGCAGGCAACGACACCAGCGCGTTGGAACGTGAGATTGATGCGTTGGTTTATGGGCTTTATGGGTTGAGTGACGAGGAGATTTTGATTGTGGAGGGT
>JBAXMT010000016.1:0-21422 GCA_037134135.1 Methylococcaceae bacterium
GTCTTGAAATTCCTATACCTGAAGCTGTTTGATTTCATAATGAGAATTGCTGGTGAAAATGAGCCTAACTTTTTATTCAGATTACTATTAAAATATACGACACAAATTGTAAGCGACCATCAAAGTCACCTTTTAAAATTATTCACTAAATTTTGGAACAAAAAATATGTTCACACGCCTTCAAACTAAATTATTTGTAGCCTTTTTACTTTTACTGCTAATGAGTTCTGTCACCACGTTTATTGCGGTATCGCAATTAGACACCGAGAATTTACGTTTATGGTTATTTGGAATGCTAGGCGTGTCTTGGCTATTAGGTATTGGTTTTGCGTTTTCAATTTCTAATACGCTAAATCAACGCATCAAAACTGTTACCGAACAAACGAGTGCTATTTCTCAAGGGAATTTGAAATCGCTAGACCAAGAAATCAATGACGATGAATTTGCTGTCATTACGCAAAAGAACCTCAAAGTTTCGCAAATTTTGTTTGCGTTGCTGCAAGATTTAGAAATTATTGCTCAAGCGTCACTTGATGGAAAATTACAGCAACGTCTGGAAATGGAAAAATATCAAGGCGATTGGAAGCTAATTGCGTCAACGGTCAACACGTTATTAGATGCAGCAATCCGCCCTATTGACGCACAAGCGGTCGTTTTACAAAGAATGGCGGAAGGCATATTAAATACACACATCACCGATAATTTTAAAGGTGAACATAATCGCATTAAAGACGCGGTGAATCGCATTGCGGACATTGCGGCGAATGTGATGCACGAATTTGATTCGTTATTAACAGATTTTGAAGCGGGTGATTTTTCACGTCGAGCATCAACAGACGGTTATGACGGTGATTGGAATACCATTTTAGCGGGTGTGAATCGCATATTGGGCATCGTTCATCAATCGACACAAGAAGTTCAAACGCAAAATTGGATTAAAACAGGTTTGGCGGAATTGTCAGCGCGTATTCGTGGCGATATGTCGTTAAATGATTTGGCATATCAAGTGGCTTCTTACATCGCGGTTTATACCAATGCACAAATTGGCGCGTTGTATTTGTGGAATGAATCAGATGAACGTCTACATTTGACGGGCAGTTATGCTTATGAATTCCGAAAAAATTTATCTCAATCTTTTGCATTAGGTGAAAGTTTAGTTGGACAAGCTGCGTTAGAAAAACAATTAATTATCGTTAGTGATTTACCTGAGGATTATGTTCGTATTTCATCGGGAATTGGCGGAACAAAAGCGCGTAGCACGATAGTTGTACCGATTTTGCACGAAGGCAATATCAAAGGCGTGTTGGAATTAGGGAGCTTGACTGAATTTAGCAAAGAAACGCTCGATTTATTGCGCCTTTATTCAGACACCATCGGTATGGCGATTGTTGTGGCAGAATCAGCCGTGATAACAAAATTCTTGTTGAAACAAGCGCAAGAGCAAGCTGAAAAACTAAAATCACAACAAGAAGAATTACAACAATATAACGAAGAATTAGAAGAGCAAACGCAAGCTTTACAAGAAAATGAACTCACGTTGAAAATTCAGCAAGAAGAATTGCAGCAATCCAACGAAGAATTAGAAGAACAAACGCAAGCGTTGAAAAACAGTGAATCACAGCTAATCAAACAACGAGAAGAATTGGAGCAAAGTAATCAAGCGTTAGAAGAGCAAACGCAAGCCTTGCAAGCCAGTGAAGCGCAGTTGAAATTACAACAAGATGAATTGCAACAAACCAACGAAGAATTAATTGAGCGCACCGAAGCCTTAGAACAACAACGCGACAAAGTAGAGCAAAAAAATAATCTACTCAAAGCCGCGCAAGATGATTTAACACGTCGAGCGGAAGAATTAGCGATTACGTCAAAATACAAAAGCGAATTCTTAGCGAATATGAGCCACGAATTACGCACACCGTTGAATTCGATGTTGTTGCTTTCGCGTTCATTGTCTGACAATCGTGAAGGCAATTTAAACGAAAAGCAGGTTCAATCGGCGCGAGTGGTTTATCAAAGTGGAAACGATTTATTGAGCATCATTAACGATATTTTAGATTTGTCTAAAATCGAATCGGGTCACGAATTGGCGATTATGGAAACGGTGCCGCTCGATGAAGTTATCTCGCAAACTGAGGGACTTTATCGCCCCGTTGCAGCGGATAAAGGATTGGAATTTGTTGTTGATGTTGCGGAAAACACACCCAAAGATTTGTACACTGACCGTCAACGCTTAGGGCAAATTTTACGCAATTTGTTATCCAATGCGTTTAAATTTACAGAACGCGGTTCAGTTTCGTTGAGCGTTTGGATTCCTGATTCTTTCACCGATAAATATGCCAATATGTTAGCGATTACCGTGGCAGATACTGGCGTGGGAATTCCAGAAGATAAACAGTTAGCAATTTGGGAAGCCTTCCAACAAGCCGATGGTTCAATTAGTCGTCAATACGGTGGCACAGGTTTGGGATTAACTATTTCGCGTGAATTAACTCGTTTATTAGGCGGTGAAATTCAAGTGGAATCCGAGTTAAATGTAGGCAGCAAATTTACACTTTATCTTCCATTGAATGGCATAAATATCAGCATAAATGACATATCGACAAATGAAATATCTGTTGAAAAATTACCCGTTCCAGTTATTAGCGAAGCATTTCAACAAGTAAAGAAAAAAGCGGTTCAAAATCGCCCCGTCGTTAGAATTTCAGATGA
Source organism: Methylococcaceae bacterium (assembly GCA_037134135.1). Classification (GTDB taxonomy): domain Bacteria; phylum Pseudomonadota; class Gammaproteobacteria; order Methylococcales; family Methylomonadaceae; genus UBA10906. The sequence goes on from JBAXMT010000016.1 coordinate 2,710, forward strand.
CCGCGAAACATTAGCCAGCGATGATTGTGTGATATTGATTGTCGAAGATGATTCTATTTTTGCCGAAGTATTAGCGGGTTTATGCCACAAAAATGGCTATCAATATCTCGCGGCGGCTTCTGCTGAAGAAGCGTTGAATCTATTAGCAAGTTACAACATTATCGGCATTTTCTTAGATATGTTATTGCCTGAAAAAGACGGTCTATTTTTATTGACGCACATCAAAGAAAATTTAGATAAAGCCCATATTCCGATTTACGTTATGTCGGCAGATTCGAGTTACAAAGATGTCATTTCACGCGGGGCATTAGGTTTCTTAACAAAACCCGTCACAGCGGACGAATTGGAAAAAGCCTTTGAATCCATCAATGACATTATTGTGGATAAAACTAAAAAGATTTTGGTTATCGAGGACGATCCAAAATTAGCCACGTCAATTACGGTGTTATTAGGTGAAGATAAAACCAGTATCGTCACGGCAGAAAATGGCAAACTTGCGCTGGCTACAATTGAAGCCAATTATTTTGATTTAATCGTGTTAGATTTCGGATTGCCTGATATGACAGGGCTGGAATTATTAAAACGGGCAAATGAAAATAGAGTGGTGAAAATGCCACCTGTGATTATTTATACGGGACGAGATTTAACCCGCCAAGAATATGAAGAAATTCAAAAATACACCAACAGCGTGATTGTGAAAAGTGTGCAATCTGATGAACGTTTATTAGCGGAATCACGATTATTTTTACATCGCGCCGTGGCGAGTTTGCCTGAAAAATCTAAAAAAATGTTGTTGTCGTTACACGATAAAGACGCGATGTTCCAAGGCAAAAAAGTATTATTGGTGGACGATGATATTCGCAACATTTTTTCATTATCAGCGGTTTTGGAAGAGCGTGGAATGTTTGTAATGACTGCCAGCAATGGACAAGAAGCGTTGGAACAACTCCAATCTGTGCGAGTGAATAATGTGGATTTGATTATTACCGACATCATGATGCCTGGTATGGACGGTTTAGAATTGATTAAACGAATTCGTGCTGAAGATTGTTATTTTTCTTTGCCGATTATCGCGCTGACAGCAAAAGCAATGAAAGAAGATCGTCATCGTTGTTTAGAAGCAGGTGCATCGGATTATTTAACCAAACCTGTTGATGTTGATAGATTATTATCAATGTTGCACGTTTGGCTATATCGGTAAGTGAAAAATGATTAACGAACGCGAAAATTATGAATTGGATTTATTGCTCAACGTAATTGAATATCGCTGGGGGTATGATTTTCGCGATTATGCCCGTGGTTCTATTGGGCGACGAGTGAAAAATGTGATGTCCAGACATCGTATTAAGCACATTAGTGATTTAATTCCGCGTGTGTTGCATGATGCCGATTTTTTTCAAGATATGATTGGTGATTTTTCGATTACCGTGACGGAAATGTTTCGTGATCCAAAGGTGTGGAATAAAATCGTCACTGAAGTGTTACCGCGTTTAAAAAGCTGGCCTTATTTTAAAATTTGGCACGCCGCCTGTGCGACGGGTGAAGAAGTTTGGTCAATGGCAATTTTGCTTAAAGAAGCGGGATTGTTAGAACGCGCCACGATTTATGCTACAGATTTCAATGACGCTGCGCTTCATCAAGCACGAAAAGGCACTTACGCTGTTAAAAATATGCAAGCCGCCAGTCGTAATTATATTAAAGCGGGCGGACAGCATTCTTTGTCTGAATACTATACGGCACAAGGACGTGAAGTGGTTTTTGATGCCGAATTAGGCAAACGAATTGTGTGGGCGAATCATAATTTAACGACGGATCGTATTTTTGGTGAAATGAATCTAATCGTGTGTCGTAATGTGCTTATTTATTTTTCGCCTAATTTACAGAATCAAGTATTGACGTTATTTACACTTAGTTTGTCACGCGGTGGCTTTTTATGTTTAGGTGACAAAGAAACCTTGGCTTTTATGGGCGTGAAAAATTGCTATATTCCATTAGCCATAAATGAAAAAATTTGGTGCAGAAAAAATACCGTTAATTTTGTCGATCCCGTTAATCTTCTCGAGCAAAATAATCCCGTTCTTATTCAAAATCCCCGTCAAAACCCAAATGGTGGAATTATCGCTATTGGTTGTTCAATGGGCGGTGCAAAAGCGTTGCAAACGATATTGTCAAAATTACCCCGTGATTTTCCGTTGCCAATTGTTGTCACACAGCATATTTCACCGATGAAAACATCATTTTTAGCCGAAGTTTTACAACGCTCGTGTGTCTTAATGGTAAAAGAGATAGAAGATGGGGAAGCTATTAAAAAGGGTTATGTTTATGTGGCTACCCCCAATTACCATTTAGTTGTTGAGGAAACAGCAACACTTACGCTATCTTTTCAAGAACGCCAATCTTATGCGCGTCCAAGTATTGATGTGATGTTTGAATCGGTTGCCAATGCTTATGGTGAAGATGCCATTGGTGTTATTTTGACGGGCGCAAATGCCGATGGTGCTGAAGGTTTAGAGGCTATCAGAAAAGCTGGGGGTTGGGCGTTGATTGAAGACCCAAAAACAGCGAACTCTCCATTTATGCCGAATGCTGCATTGTGTAAAGCGGGTGCAGATTGTGTTTTGCCACTTAAAAAAATTGCAGATGCGTTAATTGATCGAGCAAAAACGATGCAATATCAAACAACGGCACAACTGCCAAATAATCCATAATTTTTAGTCTATAAATTTTTAATGAATATTTTAATTGTTGATGATAGCACAGCGAATTTGCTGGCGTTAAGTAACACACTGACAGATTTAAACCTAACGATTACCGCCACCCATTCAGGTGAAGCCGCTTTAAAAATTTTGCTAAAAAGCGAAATCTTGCCAGAAGTTGCCATTCTTGATGTCCAAATGCCCATGATGGATGGTTACGAATTAGCTAAAATCATGCGTTCACACCCGCGCACACAACATATTCCAATCATTTTTTTGTCGGCAATTTATACCGACGAGTGGCACGTTGCGCTCGGTTATAAAAGTGGTGCGGTGGATTTTTTAACAAAACCATTTAATCCCGATATTTTGCGTGCAAAAGTGAATGTCTTTTTGGATATTGCGCGTTATCGACAAGAGAATGAAGCTCTGATTTTGCACGCAAAAGAACAAGCGGATTTGCTTGCGATTGCTAAAACAGAATTTCTTGCCAATATGTCGCACGAAATCCGCACGCCGATACACGCAATTCTTGGGCTTTCAGAATTGGCTTTGCAAAAAGACACGGTAATAGAAACGCATCATTATTTAGAAAAAATTAACCAATGTACGCTGAATTTGATGTGTATTTTGAACGATATTTTGGATTCTTCTAAATTAGAAGCAGGCAGCATTCACATTGAATTTGTTGAGTTTAATCTTGATTTCATATTGCAGAGTTTGAGTAATTTATTTTCAGACAATGCCGCAGAAAAAGGCATTAAATTTGAAATAGAAATTTCGCCTGATGTGCCGCGTGATTTAATTGGTGACGGTTATAAATTGCAGCAAATTCTCACAAATTTAATTCGGAATGCGGTCAATTTCACGTCAGAAGATGGCACTATTATTTTCAGAATTACCCTTCAACGCATGGAAAAGCAAAAAGCACGATTGTTGTTTTCGGTGATTGATACGGGCATTGGGCTATCGTCTGATAAATATGAAGCGATATTTCAACCGTTCAGTCAATCCGATGGTTCTATCACGCGGCGTTTTGGTGGCACAGGTTTAGGATTATCGATTAGCCAAAAATTATTGCAGATGATGGGTGGTGAGTTTGTGGTGCAATGCGTTTTGGGTGAAGGCTGTTGCTTTAGTTTTGAATTATCGCTTGATGTTCAGATGGAAAAATCTGCTCACTCGAAGAAAGAGGAACGTCAACTGATTGAAGCGAAAAAGTTTAATAAATCTATGTTGAATTTCCCTGCTTCTAGTTCATCAAAGGATTCGGCTCGCCGAACACCCGATGAAATTAAAGCATTAAATAAAATTATGGCTGAATTGGAGGAATTACTTGAGGGAAAAGATTTCATTTCAGATAGATTGCTTGATACACTAAAACTCTATTTGAATTCCAATCAAATTCAACTATTTTCTAAGCTGTATAAACTGATTAGAAACATAAGATACGACGATGCCCGCAAAATTTTAAAACAGATGGTTGAATTGTAAAATTTAATTAGAATCTGAAGCACGAGGATAAAATGCCCAACACAAATAAACCAGTCATTCTAATCGCCGATGATGATGCGCTTAATGTGCAAATTTTGGCAGAATTTTTAGAGTCAGATTATCGAATTAAAATCGCAACAAATGGCGCGGAAACCCTTGCGATTGCAGAAAGGTGTCAAACAGATTTGATTCTTTTAGATGTTATGATGCCTGATGTTGATGGTTTTGAAGTATGTCGTTTGCTAAAAAATAATCCCGAAACAAATAAAATTGCGGTTATTTTTTTAACGGCGAAAAACACCCGATTTGATGAAGAACTCGGTTTGAATTTGGGGGCGGTGGATTATATTGCAAAGCCCTTTGTGATTGGCATTGTGCGAGCGCGTATTCGTAATCACATTAAGCTGAAACAACAAGCTGAAGCGATTGAATATCTTGATAGCATGATTGAAGAACGAAAAAGAGCGGAAGAATCCGCCGCCGAACTTCAACAGCAATTATTTCAATCGCAAAAAATGGAAACCATTGGGCAATTAACCAGCGGTGTAGCGCACGATTTTAATAATATCTTGATGTCCATTTTGGGTTTTACGCGATTAGCGTTAATGCTCAATAATCAGCAAAGTGAAGATTCATTTACTAAAGAAAAAATCACCAATTATTTAGAAAATGTCGAACGTTCTTCAAATCGGGCAGCTGATTTGGTTGATAAAATGTTGATTTTTTGTCGTGAAGGCAGTGCTGTCAAAGCCACGATTGCAATTTCTCCCGTTAAAATTATGGAAGAAGTGGTTCAACTGCTTCATTCAACGATTACCAGTAACATTTCTTTTGTCGAACGCTTCAATTTTAGCGAGAATAACACGATTAAAATTGTGGTTCACCCGATTGAATTACATCAAGTTATCACCAATTTGGTGGTCAATGCCAGAGATGCAATTCAAAGTAGCAATAATCATCATGGCGTTATCACGATTGATTTATCGCTGGTTAAAAATTACAGCGGTCGTTGTAGTGCCTGTTCAAAAAAATTAGGCGGTGATTTTGTGATTGCCAGCGTCAGTGATAATGGCGAAGGCATCGATGCAGAAAAAATTAATCGTATTTTTGATCCATTTTTCACCACGAAAGAATTAGGTGAAGGCACGGGATTAGGTTTATCGGTGGTCAGTGGAATTCTTCATAACGCCGATGGACATATTGTGGTGGAATCAAAACGCGGTAAAGGAACGAGTTTCCATTTGTTATTTCCGCTTGCCCACGAAGAAACAAATAACGAATTAGATGACGGTGTTGATGATAAGAATACTTTAATTTGTCAAATCCAGTTAAGAGTTTGTGTGGTTGATGATGAAGAAGTTATTTGTATGTTATTTAAAGAGTGTCTTACTAATTTTGGTTATGCCGTTGAAGCATTTACTTCTAGTACCTCGGCATTGGAATACTTTAGAAATGACCCAGATTATTTTGATGCAGTCATTACAGATTATGGAATGCCAAATTTAACTGGACTGGATTTAGCTTCTGAAATGCTTGCGATCCGTCCAGAATTACCGATTTTGATTTGTACGGGTTACAGCGATAAATTGAAAACAACTGAAGATTTGCCGCAAGGTAATACATTTTTATTTAGAAAACCTGTCGGAACAGATCAAATTATCAGTACGTTAGAAAACTTTTTTAATAATCCTTAACTTTAAACTTTTTAGGAGATTTTGATGTCTAAAATTCTAATTATTGATGACGATCCACAAGTATGTGAATTGATTTCTACGATGCTTAACTTTGAAAAGCACTCTGTTCAAATTGCTTATAATGGCATTGAAGCGTTGAAGCTCTATAAGTCGAATCACCATGATTTGATTATTACCGACATACTTATGCCAGGTAAAGATGGAATTGATACGATTTGTGAACTGATGCAATTAAATCGTGATGTGCCGATTATTGCGATGTCGGGTGGACGACGAGCATTGTCGAGTGACTTTAACTTAGATTCTGCAAAATTGGTGGGAGCAAAGGTGATGTTGAAAAAACCATTTACTGATATTCAATTAAAACAAGCCGTTAAACAGGCAATGGCATAAACCAAACTACCCAAGGAAACGACAATGTCAAATATCTTACTTGTTGATGATGATGTACAACTGCGTGAATTACTTACCATTATGTTGACGCATGACAAACATTCGGTAGTCGCTGCTGAGAATGGTGCAGAAGCAGTAAAAACTTATAAATCACGCAAATTTGATTTGGTTATCACTGACATACTTATGCCAAAACAAGATGGTATTGAAACGATTCTTGCACTTTTAGAAATCGACAAAAAAGTTCCTATTATTGCTATGTCTGGTGGCAGAGGCGCGATGTTGAGCAGCGATTTTAATTTAGATTCCGCCAAAATAATTGGTGCGAATGCGATTTTGAAAAAGCCATTTACCCATGGTCAATTACAAGAAGCCATTACAACCGCAATGAATTCGCCCCGTCACGCATAAATGTTTATTTTTAGCGACTATTCACACCTTTATCGTGTGAATAGTTTGCCCAAAAAATTATGAAAACAATCGCAATTATTGGTGCAGGTGCGGCAGGGTTAATGGCAGCAGAAACGCTTAGTCAGAAAGACGTTCGCGTGATTGTTTATGACGCGATGCCATCAGTAGGACGAAAGTTTTTAATGGCGGGTAAAGGCGGAATGAACATTTCTCACGCCGAAGACTTTTCTGTTTTTATGACGCGCTATGGCACACGCCAACAAAATCTTGCACCATATTTGAATGCTTTTACCCCGACAGATTTACGCGCATGGTTAAGCGATTTAGGGATTGAAACGTTTGTCGGTTCTTCGGGACGAGTTTTTCCAAAAGAAATGAAAGCCGCGCCTTTATTACGGGCTTGGTTACATCGTTTGCGTTCACGAGGTGTTCAATTTTCAATGCGTCATCGTTGGTTGGGCTGGAAAAATGATGACACACAAACGTTGATTTTTGATACGCCAAATGGTGAACAAATGGTGATAGCTGATGCGGTGATTTTGGCGTTAGGCGGTGGCAGTTGGGCGAAATTGGGTTCGACGGGTGATTGGGTTTCAATTTTGCGCGAAAAAGGTATAAAAGTTGAAACATTACAGCCTAGTAATTGTGGCTTTAATGTGGCGTGGCGCTATTATTTCAAAGTACGTTTTGCGGGTTCGCCAGTCAAAAATGTGAGTTTACGTTTTGAAGATTTCCAGCAAAAAGGTGAACTAATGTTGACTAAAAATGGCATTGAAGGCGGTTTGATTTACGCGGCATCTTCTCGCATTCGAGAAACCATTTTTAAAGCAGGAACGGCGACCATTTATCTTGATTTATTTCCTGATAAAACAGCAGATGAATTATTAAAAAAACTAAGCAAACCGCGTGGCAAATTATCGACCGCACAATTTTGGCGTAAACAACTAAGTTTAGACGGCACGAAATCTGGATTGGTTCGGGAAGTTTTATCGGTTGATGATTTAAATTCGTCTGAATTAGTTGCTCACACATTAAAAAACTTACCTGTGATTTTACTTTCACCACGTCCCATTGATGAAGCAATTAGTAGCGCGGGCGGTGTTTGTTTTGATGAGTTAAATGACGATTTAATGAGTGAAAAATTGACAGGCGTTTTTTATGCGGGAGAAATGTTGGATTGGGAAGCACCAACGGGCGGTTATTTACTTACAGCATGTTTCGCGACAGGAAGAGCTGTAGGTTTGAGTGCGTTAAAACGTGGTTGTTGAATCGACAGGTTGTCGCTTTTTAAACAGTTGATTTGTTAAACAAATACATTTTCATTTTTTATAACCTTTTAAGTAGAGATAAAACTGTGGCGGATTTTATTATTGGACGGCAGCAAATTCTTGATAAGCATTTGAATATTTTCGCTTATGAGCTTTTATTTCGTGGTCGGGGTTTTGACTTAACGAATAAAGACGATGTCACTAATCAAATTATTACGGAAAAGATTTTAGACGTTGGTATTGATAATATCGTTGATAAACACAGGGCTTTTATTAATTTTTCGACGCAAGACATTTTAGATAAAATTCCGTTTTCATTACCTAAAAACCGTATCGTTATCGAAATTTCGGAAAACGTGAAGATTGATGATTCGCGTGTAATTGATAATTTGCGTGAAATGTCAAAACAAGGTTATTTAATTGCGTTGGGGAATTTTGTTTTTACAGAAGCACGGAAACCTTTAGTTGAATTTGCGAACATTGTTAAACTCGATATTTTAGAAATGGGTGAAATGAAAACTCGCGATGCGATTGCTCAACTTGCACCATATAATTTAAAAATCTTGGCTGAAAAAGTTGAAGCACATAGCGAATATGCTTATTTATGCGAATTAGGATGCGAGTATTTTCAAGGTTTCTTTTTCAGTAAACCCAATTTAGTTGAAGGACGACGCATGGGGGTAAATCAACTTGCTGCTGTACGCTTGTTGACGACGATAAATAATCCTAATGTTGAATTCGACGAATTAACGAAAGTTATTTCGGAAGATATTGGGTTAAGTTATAAATTATTGCATTACATTAACTCCGCATTTTTCTCAATTCCTACCAAAATTGAATCCATTGGTCAGGCGATTACTTATCTTGGAATGGTCGAGTTAAAACGTTGGATTAACATTTTGATGTTATCTTCATTGTCAGATAAGCCTGCAGTCGTCATGCAAAATGCGTTGATTCGTGGAAAGATGTGCGAATTATTAGCGCAAATTGTGGGGCAAAAAACGGCTAATTTCTTTTTGATTGGAATGTTGTCGTCTTTAGACAGTATTTTGGATATTTCATTGGAAGATGCTTTAGAACAATTGCCATTAGGCGATGATATTATCGACGCAATTTTGCATCACAAAGGTTTAGGCGGCGAAGCATTAAACTGTGTTTTAAGTTATGAACATTGGGATACAGGCTCGATTTCATTCAGCAATGTTGATCAAGCTAAAATTGGTGAGGTCTACATGGAAAGCATCAATTGGGCGACAAAAGTGATGGGAAATGTGTGATACACATTTTCTCTAAAAAAACGGTGTAGCAATTCATTTGCTACGCCGTTTTTTTATGGACGTTAAAGAATTAACTTTTTATTCCAATAAACTTTTTGATTGGTACGGCATTTGCTGACACTTTATTTATTAAACAACATTTTACAGGCTATTTTATGGATACTTTTTTTAAACGGACATTACTTTCATTGGCAATTGCGGCAACAAACTCCGCATTTGCTTCTGATTACAACAAAACGATTGAGGACGCTTTGAAAATTGGTAGTGATGGCGGAATTAAAGCTGACATCAATTATCGTTTTGAAAACGTTGACCAAAATGCTGGTGTAATTTCACCAACAAATCCTGCTAATCCTAAAACGGCAAACGCCAACACTATTCGCACACGCTTCGGTATTTTGTCACCGAGTTTTCATGGCGTTCAAGGCTTTGCAGAATATGAAGGTACACACGCAATGCAGTCTGATTATAACGATGCGCGTGGGCATAATACGGGATTTTCAACCATTGCAGATCCTGCGTATAACGAGTTAAACCAATTATGGTTAAGTTATTCAGGACTTCCAGACACTGTGATTAAAGGTGGTCGTCAACGCATTAAATTCGACGATGATCGTTTTATTGGCAATGTTGGCTGGCGACAATTGGAAACCACATTTGATTCCGCGTTGATTACGAATAAATCGCTACCGAATACCACGATTAATGCGGGTTACATTGGCAACGTACAAACCTTCACCGCGACAACTGAAAACATAAATGCGCCAATTTTGAATGTAAATTACAAGTTGGGCGATTATGGCAACCTTATTGGTTACGGTTATTGGTTGGATTACACCGATCAAAATTTAGCGATTAGAAATAAATCAAACCAAACATTCGGTTTACGTTTAAACGGTGCAACTCCAAAAATCTACACAAATTACAATCTGCTTTACACAGCAGAATGGAGCATTCAACAAGATTATGGACATAGAACAACGTCTTATGAAGCCAATCGTTTTAATATGATGGGCGGATTTAATGCGTATTTCATGACGTTCCAAGGTGCAATGGAACAGCTAAACGGCAATGGTGCGGGACAATTTAATACGCCACTCGGAACTAATCACGCTTTCCAAGGTTGGGCAGATTTGTTTTTAACTACACCTAAAGATGGTATTCGTGATGTTTTCGGAACAGTCAGCGCAAAAGTTTGGGACGACAGTTTGACGATTGCGGGTGTTTATCATGATTACACCGATGACACTGGCAACATTGCTTATGGTAAAGAATGGGATTTTCAAGCGACTAAAAAATTCGGTAAACATTATTCTGTTATGGCGAAATATGCGAATTACGAAGCAGATAATACGGCGACAACGAATACACAAAAAATCTGGATTCAAGGCAACATCAATTTTTAAAATCACATGATAGATGGCGGATTTAATATCCGTCATTCATACAAAATAAATTTTCATTCTTCGGAAACACACGATTATGTTTTTAAAAAATCTGTCTATTAGACGCAAATTACTGTCAATGCTAATTTTGCCATTGCTCGGTCTTATTATCGCCAGTAGCACGATTATTCTTAATCGTTTTCATGCTGTTAGCCAATCAACACAATTAACTAAAGATGCTGCATTTTTTGCTGAAATTGGTGCGACAGCACATAATTTACAAAAAGAACGTGGCACTTCTGTTGCGTTTGTCAGTAGCAAAGGTGCGAAAATGGCAGATAAATTGCCAATTGTGCGTGCTGACAGCGACAAGGTTCTCACGATATTAAATGAAAATATCAATCAACGTTTGTCAGCTGGTGATGAGTCACTTCAAAGCATCGTCGATGCGTTATCAAAATTACAAACCTTACGTCAAAAATCAACAGAATTTCAAATAGATGGTTTAGCGTGTGCAGCACAATACACGACAATTATTCAGTCACTTTTAGAATTGACAAACACAGTTGCAAAATCAACAAATAATTCAGAAATTATGCGGAGTGCAAATACTTATTCAGCGTATTTGAATATGAAAGAACGCGCAGGGCGTGAACGCGCTATTTTGGCTGGAATTTTCGCGCTCGATAAAATGGATTTACCTCATTTACTAAAATTGTCTGGAAACTTAGGCGAATATAACGCCAGCTTTAGCCAATTTAATCAAATCGCAACACCTGAGCAAATCGAATTTCATAAACAAACAGTGATAGGAAAATCGATTGTTGAAGTCGATACCATGCGAAAACGTGCGCTAGAATCTAATTTAGATACATCATTAGGAATTGATAACGCTTATTGGTTTGAGCAAGCGACAGCACGCATCAATTTAATGAAAATAGTGGAAGATAAATTAGTGGCTGATTTGCAAAATAGCGCGAATTCCATAAAACAAATAGCCATGACGACGTTAATTATCGTGTTAATTTTGATGCTGCTGGTTATTTTATTAACGATTATTTTGATTTCAAAAGTAACGGGAGCAATTTCTCAACCGTTAGATTTATTGAAAAACACATTGATTACAATCAATGAAACAGGTAATTATTCTAAAAAATTAGAATACCATTCAGAAGACGAAATTGGACAAACAGCGGCAGCGTTTAATGCAATGATGGCGACATTACAAATGGCGTTATCAAATACAAATGCTGTAATGAATGCAATTTCACACGGTGAGTTTAATGTTCAAATTGAAACAACATTAAATGGCGATTTGAATGAATTAAAAACTAACGTTAATGAAACGGTCGGACAACTCCGAATCACCATTTTTGCGTTAAATGATGTGATGAATTCATTGTATAACGCCGACTTTGCTAAAGTTATTGTTGCAAACGTAAAAGGTAATTATAAGCAAATCATTGATAAAGCAATCAATTCACAAGAAGCGTTGCGTGTCATGCTGACAGATATTGGTCGTATCATGGAATATATAGCGGCAGGTGATTTAGATCACAATCATCGTGTGACAGCAGAAGGGCGCGGCGAATTATTAACATTAAAAAACAATATCAATAGCACGCTTGATTCATTGGAAAGTTTAAATCAGATTGTACGCGTTGCCGAAGCGTTGTCGCGGGGGGATTTAACACAAGTTATTTTAACAAGTTATCCAGGTATTTTTGGCGAAGTGACTGCAAGCATGAATAACACCGCTGAAAATTTAAAACACCTAATTGGTGACGTTCACAGTGCTGCCGATATGATTAGTTCTGCGGCAAAAGAAATTGCGGCTGGAAATAATGATTTATCTCATCGTACTGAAGAACAAGCAGCAAGTTTGGAAGAAACTGCTGCAACAATGCAAGAATTAACTCAAACAGTTCAGCAAAATAATATGCACGCAAAAGATGCAAATCGTATGGCAAATGAAGCGGCAAACATTGCAATACGAGGTGTTGATGCCGTCAATTCAGTCGTTACAACAATGGATGAAATCAACGATTCGTCACATCACATTGTCGATATTATTTCCGTGATTGACGATATTGCATTTCAAACAAACATTTTGGCATTGAATGCTGCTGTTGAAGCGGCTCGAGCTGGCGATTCTGGCAAAGGTTTTGCGGTTGTGGCGATTGAAGTTCGGAATTTGGCACAACGTGCTGCTGATGCTGCGGGAGAAATTAAACGTTTAATCAGTGATTCAGTTGAGCGTGTATCAGGTGGCGGTAAACAAGTTGCTGATGCAGGAGAAACGATGTCGGAAATTGTAAATTCGATTCGTGGAGTATCAGCGATTATTGCAGAAATTACGGCGGCTTCAGCAGAACAAACAGCGGGGATTGGACAGGTTAATCTAGCAATTCGTCAGATGGATGATGTAACGCAACAAAACGCGGCATTAGTTGAACAAGCTGCTGCTGCCGCTGAATCGCTTGAAGATCAAACGCGGGATTTATCTATTTCGTTGAAAAGTTTTAACGTTTGAAAATAGGCAAAAAATAAGCGAGATGAAAATCTCGCTTATTTTTAAGATGCAAAGGCATCGGCATAAATTTCTTTCAGAGATGCGCCTTGTAAATAAGCGGCTCGTTTTGAATGTAAAACCATTTCAGGTTGACCACACAAATACACGCGCCATCCATTTAAATTTGGAAATTTCTGTAAAGCGATTTCGTTAGCGCGACCTTTGGCATATTTTTCATCATTCACTTCGCCCGACAAACAAGGCGTGTAATGAAAATTAGGATATTTTTGAGTTAAAGCAGTTAATTTTTCTTCTAAATACAAGCCAGACGCATCACGGCTACCGTGAAATAAATGAATTTCACCTTGATGTTTATGTGTTGAAAGTGCGTCACGAATAATGCCATAAAGCGGGGCAAGTCCTGTTCCCGTTCCAATCAATAATAATGATTGTTCGATTTTACCTTCTACATAATGACAATCGCCTTGCGCGTGTGAAAAACTCAACGACATTCCAACTGTTAATTCATCAGCCACCCAACGACTAAATTTCCCATTTGGCAAAATACGAATATGAAACTCTAATTCGTGTTCTGCGTTATGGATATTTGCAATCGAATAACTGCGAATTACACCGTCGTCCCGACGCAAATTCACAAATTGACCAGCAAAAAAAGCGAGCGGTTCTTTGGATTTTATTTTGAGTAAAATAACGTTTGTGGATAAATCTGTTTTTTCGATAACTTCAGCATCAAGCCATGAAATTTCATTATTTGGCAATGCTACCGTCATATCATTTTCTGGAACGCAAATACAAGGCAAAAAATAATTTTGTTTTTGCTGATTATCTTTTAAACCGACTTGTGATTTTTCAGGTGGTACATTATCAAGACTACGCATTAAACAGCATTGGCAAACGCCCGCTTTGCAACCGTAAGGTACTTGCATATTGTTACGCAACAACGTGTTTAAAACAGTTTCGTTGTTTTCAGTTTCAAAAGTTTGTTCACCAAATTTAATGCGCTTCATGATTTTTAACCTTTTTTATTTGCCTAAAACATCAGCACGAGTGGTTTCAGCAATTGCTGCCACTTGTCCAATCAATTCTGCTGAAACACCCAATTCAGTCAATGTTGCAGCAAGATTTTCAACAACTGCATCAAAATGACTGTCATCTAATCCCATTTTGACTAATTTTGCGTGACCATTACGCATATCTTGACCGCTGTAATTGTTTGGACCACCAAATGCCATTGTCAAAAAAGCTTTTTGTTTTGCGGCTTGCGTATCCATATCTACGCCATCAAAAAAACGATTAATGCGGTGATCAGCTAAAACTTTGCGATAAAAAATATCAACTGCTGCATCTACTGCTGCTTCGCCACCAAGTTGTTCAAATAAAGTCGCATTTGCTGTGGTTTCAGTCATTTTCTAAACTCCTAAATGTTATTGTTATTAGTTCGAGCTAAATCGCTCAAAAATAGTTTAGAGCAACAAAGTGACTTATACAATATAATCCTTTTATAAGTTAATCATTCTAAAACTTTTGAGTCATTATTCATGAACAAAATTAGTCAACGACAACACGAAATCCTCGAGCATTTTTTGGCGCATAAACAAGGTTTGAGCATTGATGAACTCACAGAGTCTTTAGGGATTTCACGCACAGCGGTTCAGCAACATTTTATTACGCTAGAAAATGACGGTTACATTGAAAAAAATGCGTTTGATAAAACGGCTGGCAGACCGCTTGCGCGTTACGCAATTACCGATAAAGGCATCAATCATTTTCCGAAACACTATGCGTTTTTAGCGGATTTGATGCTGGAAAATTTACTCGAAACGATTTCGAGTGAAGACGGCGAAGTTTATATGACCAAATTAGGCGGCAAACTCGCGGGGCAACTTCACCAATTTGCAGGAAAATCGACGTGTGAGCGTGTGCCAATGTTAATTGAAACAATGAATGATTTAGGTTTTGTCGTGCAAGAAACTCAAAATTTAGAAGGTAAAAAATGCCTGCAGGCGTGTAACTGTATTTATCACGATTTAGCGCAAAAATATCCGCAAATTTGCCAATTCGATTTAGCGTTAATCAAAACGACGCTTGGCGAATCCGTTGAACTCACGCGCAATATGGCAAAAGGCGATACGGTGTGTGAGTTTTTAATTTCAAATTACGAGTAAATCATGATTCAACCTGTAGCGATGCAAGATTTTTTTATCACCTTCTTTTCATCCGCATTGATTATTTTGGCGGGCGCAAGTTATGCCTTGCTGTTCGCATGGTCAAAAGTCAATGCAAACTTTCGCATCAAAATAGCCGCTTACGTTTCCTATATCGTGTTGCTTATCGCGGTGGTGTTATTAACTCGTGCCGCAAATTTTACGGGTTATTGGCTTTCGCTTTCAGCCGTTATGGTCGTCGGTTATTTTTTTGCACCTATCGGGATTTGGCATTTGTGCGTGAAAACGCACGTCGAAATTCCAACAACTTTGGAGGAAAAATTATGAATGAAGAAAATCCCTTATGGGCTTCCGAATCATTCTGGAAAAAAGTCGCTATTTGGGTCACGGCTGGCTCATTTTTAATTTTGGTCGTTTTAACGTTTGATTCGTTGAGCAAAACCAGCGTTGGTAGCGAGCGCGTTAAATCTTACAGTGTCATCAACAAAAAAATTGATTACGTTTATAAAGCTGATTTACACAAATTTATGCCTGTGATTGGTGAAACGGAATTGTTATTCGGCAAAGAATTCACCGAAGAAGAATCGGAAAAATTAGTCACGCTCGGCAAAAAAACCACGCAAGCCAAAAACTGTATGAATTGCCACACGCTGTTAGGAAATGGCGCGTATTTCGCCCCTGATTTAACGAAAGCGTGGCTCGATAAAAGTTGGTTATCGAAAGAATTGCGCGAAGATTTGATGATTAAATTTTTACTCGACCCCGAAAACAACGCTCGCACGTTTGGCAGTAATCGCAAAATGCCGAATTTACACATCACCCCAGAAGAAGCAAAAGGCGTAGTGGCATTTTTGAAATGGATGTCGAGCATTGATACGAACGGTTTTCCTTACAACTTCAAAACCATTTACGCGACGGAGGAATAACGCATGAACGCAAAAGAATTATGTGAAGTGTCACGCGCCGAACTCGCTAATTTCAAAATATGGACGGAATTAGACAGCTCGAATTTGAGCGACGGACGCAAACTTGCGGTGAAGTATTTTATCGTCGCGGTGATTTTATTTTTCGCACAATTATTGTTCGGGATGTTGGCGGCGACGCAATTTATTTTCCCCAATTTTTTGTACGGCTTTTTAGATTTCAGCGTCAATCGAATGGTGCATATTAACGCCATGATTGTGTGGATGTTGTACGGTTTTATCGGTTGTACTTATTGGCTGTTGGAAGATGAAAGCCAAACAGAAATCGTCGGGTTGAAATTTGGAAAACTCGCGTTTTGGGTTTTGACGGGTGCAGTGACGTTGGTGGTTTTGGTTTATTTGTTCGTTCAAATTGGCGCGGGCAACGATACAACGTTATGGCTCATCAACGAAGGACGCGAATATATTGAAGCTCCGCGTTGGGCAGATATTGGCATCGTGATTGTAATGTTGATTTTCTTTTATAACGTGGTCGCCACTTTCACCAAAGGAAAATGGTCTGGCATCGCAGGTGTTTTGACATTGGATTTAGTCGCGCTTGCAGGTTTATATCTTGCAGGAATGTTCTACATGACTAACATCACACACGAGCAGTTTTGGTGGTGGTGGGTAATTCATTTGTGGGTTGAAGCGACTTGGGAAGTATTAGTCGGCGTGATTATGGCGTGGTCGCTCATGAAATTGCTCGGTGTAAGACGCAAAATCGTGACGACTTGGCTTTATATCGAAGTGGCGTTGATGTTTGGTTCGGGAATTTTGGGGCTAGGACACCATTATTTTTGGATTGGCACGCCTGAATACTGGCTCACAATTGGTGGATTTTTCTCAGCATTAGAACCCATTCCATTGGTCGCAATGGTGGTTCATGCCGTTTATGATTCAGGTTCTCATGCGTTCAAAAATGGCAATCATCCTGCGCTCGCGTGGGTTATTGCTCATGCGTTTGGGAACTTTTTTGGTGCGGGTGTTTGGGGCTTCATGCACACGTTGCCACAAATCAATCTCTACACGCACGGCACGCAATGGTCAGCGTCACACGGGCATTTGGCGTTTTTTGGAGCTTACGCGACGATTAACATTGCCTTCTTTTATTTGGCGATTCAACATTGGCGTGGTGATGTATGGATGAGCGGCAACGCGCAAAACGCTTGGCGTTGGAAATGGGCGTTGGGCTTGTTAAATGTTGGCGTGGTCGGAATGACGATTGCGTTATTGATTGCAGGTTATGAACAGTCGTTTATCGAACGTGCGGTTGAAGGTTCAACGTGGAGTGGCTATTTCTCTGCACAAAATCATCCTTCATTTCAAAGTGCAATGGTTTGGCGGTGGTTCTTTGGTTTGATGACATTTGCAGGTTTGATTTTGTTGATTTGGGATTTATTGACCATCGGCAAAGGTGAGACTCGCAAAATGGCGGTTGTTGAAGCGGAGTAGTTTTGTAATTTGAAAAAAGAGGCGCGTTTTGCGTCTCTTTTTTTGTCGAAAATTTACTGAAACGGATTCACAATTTCAATCGGTGCCATTTTGAAATCATCCACATTGCGCGTCACTAAAATCAGTTTGTGCGTGTATGCCGTCGCCGCAATTAGACTGTCCATCACCGCCATTTTTTGACCTTCCAATTCTGCATTTGCCGATATTTTCGCCCAATTATTTAAAACTTTATCGGATATTGGCAAAATTTGCCCCGAAAATTTTACTTCAATCGTGTTTAGCCAATGCGTTAAAGCCTTGTGACGTTTGGGCTGCGACAATTTAATTCGGCAAATGCCTTTCTTGATTTCTGCAATCGTAATCGCACTCAAAAATAAAGTTTCAAACCGTTGCTGATTAAGCCATTCAATAACCAAATTATCAGGCGTTTTTTTAACGTATTCCGATAACACGCAAGTGTCGATTAAATAATTCATAGCTCAAAATTTCTGCCGTTATCTTTGCCACGCTCAAACAATGACGCAATTTCATCATCGGTATAATCATCTGCTAAACGTAATTGGTCAAAAAGCGTGGGTTCTTTTTTATATTGCTGCAAATAGTCAGCAATGATTTTAATTACGGCTTCTTGAGCATTTTTAAAATGACTAACAGCAACTAATTCGCTAATCATTTCGTCATCAATCGTGATTGTGGTCATGGTTTTTTCTCTTTTTGGGTTCACTTTATTTCAAATGCAGGTTTGTCGTATTGGCGATTGCCAATCGAATCTGTTGGAAAAATTTTATCGCCTTCGATTCGATAACTTTGTTTGTCGTAACGTTTGTTGCCGATTGAATCGGTTTCGTAAATTCGCCCATTATCCGTAATTGTGTAAGACAGTTTATCGTATTGGCGGTTGCCAATTGCATCGGTTGAATAAATTCGTTTTTCGGCGGCTTGGGCAGCAAAGGTAAAAATAATTAAGCTGGTGAAGAGTG